>NZ_JBJHZX010000030.1:0-57497 GCF_045310515.1 Candidatus Clostridium eludens
CTTTTTGTAATGCAATAAATTTTTTAAAAATATAAACTTGTCAAAAAAGCGCTTGACTTTTCTTAGCAGGTTTTTATAATTGTATTTTTAATAAATAGTATTGAATACATAAGAATGTATAAAAAACTGGAGAGTATTATATTAGCAGCAAAAAATGTAATAGATTACAATTTCCATGTGGGTATTTATGAAAATACTGAGGGCATATTTGCAAAGCTTGCCCATACATTTAACAATATGAGAGTTATTTTTAAAAATAACCTAATCCAAATCCAAAAAGAAAAAAAATTTTTAGTAAATACCTTATCAGATATATCTCATCAGATAAAAACACCTATTTCTTCCTTGATAATATATAATGATATACTTTTAAATAGAAAAATAAATAGGGAAAAGAAAATTGAGTTCTTAGAAATCAGCCAAAATCAGTTGAATAGAATCCAGTGGCTTGTAAAAAGTTTGCTTCAACTTGCCAGGCTTGATGTAGGAGTGGTAAAATTTGAAACAAAAAGTAAAGATATAAATGGAACTGTAATAAAGGCTATAGAATCACTTAAAATAAAATCAGAAAATGCAAAAGTTAAACTTGAATTTCATCCTGGAGAAAATGAAATTATGGTTAAGCATGATCCAAATTGGATAAATGAAGCTATTATAAATATAATTAAGAATGCTATTGAACATACTAATTCAGGTGGAAAAGTTCAGATATTTACAGAGAAATCCCAAGTATGTGCTAGAATAATAGTTAAGGATACTGGTGAAGGAATAGATAAAGAAGAAATTAAACATATATTTGAAAGATTCTATAAGGGAAAAACAAATAAAAATACAGAATCCGTTGGAATTGGACTGGCACTTTCAAAATCTATAATTGAAGGAAATCAGGGTATGATTAATGTGAGAAGTAAAATAGGTAAGGGAACTGCTTTTGAGATTACTTTTTTAAATACGAATGGTACAAGTTGGATAATATGAGTACATGTAAAAAGATTACAAGCTATTAAATATGTTTGACACCAATAGACTATTGCTATAGTATTATATTGTAGAAAAACTATTCAAATAGTCCGCAAAGGAGATGTATACATGCAAATAAAACTATTTGATTCTGAACTTAAGGTGATGGATGTCTTGTGGAAAGAAGGTGATTTGATTGCAAAGCGGTTGACCGAAATCTTGGGTAAGCAAATTGGATGGAACAAAAATACTACTTATACTGTAATCAAGAAATGTATTCATAAGGGAGCCATAGAGAGGTCGGAACCTAATTTTTTATGCAGGGCTGTCATTTCCAAAGAACAGGTACAGGAGCAGGAGACTACGGAACTTATCAACAAGGTATTTGATGGTTCTGCTGATTTGCTTTTTGCTTCTCTTTTGAACAGAAAAAATCTATCATCAGAAGAAATTAAAAAATTAAGGCAGCTTGTCAACAGTTTAAAATGAGGTGGTAATATGAATATTTTTCAAATGAGCTTTTCGGCGATTATTCTTATCATTGCTGTTGTTATTATTCGGGTACTTGCTCTGCACAAGCTGCCCAAGAAGACGTTTCTTGTACTATGGGGTGTTGTATTTTGCCGTCTGCTTATTCCATTTTCCATACCGTTTCGTTTCAGCTTTTACACGGGGATGGATAAATTTAGACAGGTCTTTACGGAAATGCTAGCTATTACTAATACTCTTTTAAAAACAAATGCTATTTATTCTATAAAGAATGTTCCACATTTAGGGCAATTGGTTGCAAGTGATGCGAAAACAGCATCCATTTTGTATATACCTATTATGATCATTTGTCTGGCTGGCATGACTTTGTGTGTCATGTTTTTCATTGTAACCTATATTAAGAATCTTAGAGAATTTCAAACTTCCTTGCCTGTCGAAAAAGATTTTATCACTTCTTGGTTAAGGGAGTACCCAATGCGACGGTCTGTGCAAATACGAGAAAACGATAAAATTAATGTGCCACTGACCTATGGAATATTTCGACCTGTAGTACTCTTTCCCAAAACCACTGATTGGACAGATGAAATAAAACTTCGGTACATTCTTACCCATGAATTTGTGCATATAAGACGTTTTGATACACTGACAAAGTTATTATTAGCTTTTATTCTATGTGTTCATTGGTTTAATCCTTTTGTGTGGGTTATGTATATTCTTGCAAACCGTGACATTGAGCTTTCATGTGATGAAACCGTGGTACAGACATTCGGAGAAAACATAAAATCTGCTTACGCCATGACACTTATTGGCATGGCGGAAAAGAAGAACAAGCTCACTCCCTTATGCAACAATTTCAGCAAAAATGCTATTGAAGAAAGGATTGTATCCATTATGAAGATGAAGAAGGTTTCTTTTGTGAGAAAAGCATTTGCTTTATTGCTTGTGGTTGGTGTATCTGCTGTATTTGCTACAAATTCTGCTGTGAAAGCAGATTCTCTTACGAATAATGCAACTACGGATGCAGAAAAAATGCCTGATTATCTTGTCAACGAGCAAGGACAAACATATGAATACCTTACTAAGGGACTGAAAAAGTAGATTTAATTAGGGTTGAGGAAGAAAATAGAGCGGTCGGATATGTAAAAGTCTCTGACCTTATAACTATAAGATTGTCAGAATATGATGAAAATTTCATAGATGTATTATTATACATCTATTTTTTATGCTTTTGGATAGTGAATGCTGTGAATATAAAATATCAGAGACCTGCCCAAGGCCCACACTTACATTAAAATCATAGCATTTCAGAAGATATAAAGTTCGGCATAATAATCTTATATATATAAGATTATAGACTATTAGAATGGTCTTGACACCAACAGACTATTATGATAGTATTACATTACAGGAAGACTATTGTAATAGTCCGCAAAGAAGATATGTACATGTAAATAAAACTATTTCATTCTGAACTTAAGGTAATGGATGTCTTGTAGCAATAGGGTGATTTGACTGCAAAGCAGCTCCCTTGAATTTTGGGTAAGTAGGTTGGCTGGTTGCAATAAAGTGCTACCTGTAATGTAATCAAGAAATACATCGTTACTTAATCTTTCTTAAATCCATGGTTTAAGTTTGTTTATGACTGTAATGATTAGGATACTTTCTGTTATCATGAATAAGTATTGTTTTTTATTAGCTTAACATTTATATACTGTATTAGAAAAAGACTTCAAATTTTAAGTGTTTTACATGTAACTCTATTATTATAATTTTAAATCAATATTATAAAAAATGAGCAAGTGAATCCTTAATAAAATTATACAAGTAACTAAAGTGAAAAGTGTTAGATAAAGGGAGGAATTATAAATATATTAAAATATTATGAAAAGGCGATGTTAAATTTGAAAAAATTAAAATCTTTATTAGTAAGCTTTTTACAATTTTGTTTTTAATTAGTGAAAGTTCTGTAACTGTTTTTGCAGCCACTATGTATGATGATTGGAGTAATAATTCTCTTATTGGATGGAATTATACGACGCAAGGAGGTATAGTTTATGCTGCACAAAGAATATTAAATTCTGCTGGTATGTCTATAAAAGTACCAGGATTCAATGTGAGTGATGGATATTACGGTACTAATACTTATAATGCTATATATACATATCAAAGTGATTACGGATTAGGAACTGATGGGATAATTGGAGCAAATACTTGGAGAAGCTTTCAAAATCATACATATTATACTGGAAGTACAGGATCTATCCAGAATTATAGAACTCAGTATAATATTAGTGCTTACGCGTATTTTCAAAAGGATTATTATAATGGTTGGTGTATATATAATCCATCTACTGATCAATATTATTTGGCTAACGGAGTTCATTATACAGTAAGAACGTATATACCTTTATAAAAGTGTATTAACTCGAAAGAAAATTTCATGATTTTGAGCACGATAAAAGTTTGCCTAAAGACGTGCAAAAAATTAAGAAAGATTATCTTTGTTCAATTTAAGTGATTCATATTATTTGAATTATTAACAAATTTCAGATCATTTAATCACGTTCATTAAATTTTGTGTCTTGAGCACAGCGAAAGGAATGATAGTTTTTATGAATAAATTAAAATATAAAACAGTAATTCTTTTAATAATAATATCTGCTACTTTAATAGGAATATCTGTATTTGCATCTAATAATATAAGATTAGCAAGTGCCAGTAATTCAACGTCTCAAAAGAATACTTTATCATCAAGTGATTTTAATAGCCAATTAACTGATTTTAAAACTGAAGATGAAGTTAATAAAAATATAAAATTTAAACCTAAGAAACCTAAATATAGTTATGCAAACATGAAAGAAACGAGTTTAGTAGGGCAGACTCAAAGTACTTCATTAGGATCATTTGATTTATCCATAATAACATACAAAGGAGATGATAACAAGGAGATTAGAATACAACAAGCCCAAGATACAGGAAAGCCGGAAGATTTATTAGCCAGATGTAAAAAAATATCTATAAATGGTATAGAGGCTTGGGTTTATGGTGATGAACAAGGTGATGATTACAAACAAATTATGTTTTGGAAAGATGGTATGTACTATAACGTTGCATCGGATATAGAATTGGATGAATTAATAAAAATAGCAGCATCCATAGAATAACTATAAGATTGTTAGAATATGATGGAAATTTCAAAGATGTATTGTACATCTATTTTTTTTGCAGCACATGGAAAATAACTATAGAGATTGTATACAGATTGATGTTGAAAATCATGTTGAATATATAACGATTCATAGACCTTGCTAAAAGACACTTATTGAAATATCCTGCGAATGTATTAATGAACTGGAAAGGATTCGCATTATTGATATCTTTATTATTAGTTACTTTTGAATTGCTACACTCAACGCTAATAGTGAGTATTAAAGAAAAAATTATTAAAAATAGCCTTTTAAAATGCTTTTTCAATTTCATCTCATCCCTCAATTCTATGTACAAGCAAATTATAATACTAATTATCTCTATAATTTAACTATATATATAAATAATACCATAAATAAATTATTATTTGGACAAATACTTTATATGTTTATATAAAGTAAAGTCTGTAATATGTTTAAATAATTAGCTTTTTTATCACTTTTAGGAGGAATTTAGGAATATGTGTAGAAATAACTAGTGTAAAAGTTTATTAAAGGAAGATAAGGGGGACAAATTGGAATGAAAAAACTTTTTAACAAACTTCCTTTTTTACTTGCAGTTTTTATACTTTTGATTTTAGGAATATGGTATTTTTCAAGTAATAGTAACAAAACTGCATTACAAGGGAATACAATTGCAGCGACAGATATTTCTCAATCTCCAGTAAAACTTCAAGAAGCTACTGTTACAAAAGGGGTAGACGGTGATGTTGTATGTGTAAAGTTTGAAGATGGGAAACAAGCTAAGGTT
Source organism: Candidatus Clostridium eludens (assembly GCF_045310515.1). Lineage (NCBI taxonomy): Bacteria > Bacillati > Bacillota > Clostridia > Eubacteriales > Clostridiaceae > Clostridium > Candidatus Clostridium eludens. Next base: position 5,407 of record NZ_JBJHZX010000030.1, read on the forward strand.
AGGTTTATCGGTATAAACGCTCCAGAAAGCACAACTAAACATGAGAAATATGGAGAAGAAGCATTTAATTATACTAAGTCACAACTCGTTGGAAAGACTGTATACCTTGAGAAGGATACAAGTAATACTGACAGCTATGGAAGACTTCTACGATATGTATGGTTAAGCCCACCTATACAGATAAATGAAGCTGAAGTCAGAAATAAAATGTTTAATGCCATATTAGCCTCAGAAGGATATGCTGAGCAAATGACAGTTTCACCAAATGTAAGATATGCAAATTACTTTAAAACATTTTGTGAGGAGGCTAGGGTAAGTAGTAAAGGTCTTTGGGAAATAAACCCTAAGGGAACTACAAAAGGAGATAGGTTATAACAGTATAGATGGTAGTGGAGTAGCAGTAAAAGTAGTAGCTCTACAGCACCTAATCAGGGAGATAGATTTAAGCTGGGACAAGCAAATTGTGAAGTATTAAGTCCTATAAATACTGATTCAGAGAATTTGAATACATATTCTATAGTATTAAAACTTGTTTTTGGAAGCAATAAGTTTATGTTTACCGGAGATGCTGAGCCAAGTAATGAAGAGGATATTATTAATAAAGGTTATGACCTGAGTGCTGGTGTCTTAAAGGTTGGAGATCATGGAAGCCATACTTCAACTTCGCAAGAGTTTTTGGATAAGGTAAATCCCAAGTATGCGCTCATAAGCTGCGGAAAAGGAAATGATTATGGACACCCGCATAAAGAGACTATGGGAAAGTTAAAAGCTAAAAATATTCCTGTATGTCGTACTGATGAAAATGGTAATATAGTATGCACAAGTGATGGTAAGAATATATCATTTAACTGTAGTCCTGGATGGAGATTACAAATATGGAAGTGAGGAAGAACCGGCATCTAATAATTCATCTAGTAGTTCAAGCTCAAGTAATTCTTCACAAAGCAAAACATCAGAATCAGCATCATCTCAGCAACAATCCAATACAAGTAGTAATGGAAATGCTAATAGTAGCAGTGTTGGTAATACACAAAATTCTTCTGGACAAGGATTGATAAAAGGCAATATAAATTCAAAAGGCGAAAAAATATATCATCTTCCAGGAGATCCGTATTATGATAGAACTAAAGCTGAAAAATGGTTTAATACAGAAGCAGAAGCACAAGCTGCAGGATATAGACCGTCAAAAAGATAATAAAAAGCTCTGACTAATTCCAGGGCTTTTTGTGATTCATGGTAAAAACATAATGAGTAAGATATTAAAGTATTAATATGGAGATTGATACAAACATTAATATTATATCCAATCCTGTACTAATTAGTCTGAGAAAGCATACTAATTAATATAGAATCTCCCACAGAAGCTTGTCCTCCTAAAACATCGGTTTCAGTAATAATTCCTAATTTAGATGTTATAAATGATTTAGTTACAGGAGGTACTCCTTTGTTAGACACTAAGACCATTGGTTCTGAATTTAAAGCACAATATGCTGTTCCAGATAATGCATCTGGAAAGTTATCTCCAGATGCTACGCAAACTTTACTGAAATTAATGTCATCTGAAAATTCATTTATGATATTAATATTTCTCCCAAATTTGTCCTTACCTGTTATTCTTTGCACTCCTGGAAATTGATTAGCTACATTATCGCTGATCACATCTGTATCTCCTAATACTATTGTTTTAGTTATTTGATTATTTGCTTTTAAATAATTTACAACAGCGTCTGGTACAGTATCCTTTGGCACTAGTATCATTGGTATTCCATCTTTAGCAGCCATAGGTGCTGCACTTAACCCATCACTAAAATCAGTTCCAGTTGTAATAATTATCTCACCATTATTGCCTATCTGATTTGCTATACTTACAGATGTATCATATCTAGTTGGTCCTGATAATCTAGTAATGTCTAACCCTTTAGCTTTTATATCCGCTTCTACACTTGCAGACAGTGAGCCTAATCCACCTATTAGTATAGCATGTTTGGCTTGTAATCTATCTATCTCTGATGATACCTGTGGCAGCAAATTATCATGTGTATTTAATAATATTGGTGCATTGTACTTTTTAGCTAATGGTGTTGAGCTTAAAGAATCAAGAAAGGCTCTCCTGAAGCTATTACTACATAATCACTTTGAGTCCAACCTTGCTCACATATTTTTGCTGATGTATCATATCTAGTAGAACCCCACATTCTATTAGTATTAGCGGTGGTAGTTGTATCTGTTGAATATTTTTCATATAATTTCATATACCCTACAATATTATCTACTGCCTCTTGTCTCATATCTTTTACAAGTGTTTTATCATTTAAAACACTTTCTGTATTAGACCAAATCATTCCCCAATTATTAATATCCGAAATGATAGCTTGTCCTTTTAAAATACTTCTAACTACTGCAATTGTGAAACTGGTATTGTTTTTTTCATAAGCTTTTTCCATTAATAACAAGGCTTTATCCACATGAAAATAATTATCTAAAGCCATCATATAGCTTATGCAAAAGATTTCATCTCCAGATAATGAGTCTACATCTAATTTGTCTATGTCATTTGAATAAATTAACTTAACATAGTTTTCCGCATTACTTTTACCCTCGTATTTCCAACCCAATGCATTAATAACTGCTGCTTTAACATCAATAGGATTTTTACTTGAGTGTAAATAGGTAGCTATTTTTTGGTCTATAACTCCTTTTTCTTTAGCTGTTTTTACAATATCAACATCAATGTAAGCTTTATAAAAGTCAGTAGATGTCACTGGCGAATCTGCAAATACAGTAATTGGATTCATTGAAAAAAGTAATACACTTATGATAAATAAACTAAAAATATATTTTTTTATACGCATTTTTTATCCCCCTTTTTACATAATTTACATATATTATACACTGTAAATGGCAATAATACAATTTCTTAAATAATAGATGCTTACCATTAATATAACACTTAAGTATAGTAGATAAATTATACGGGGGATTATACTGGAAAAAAAAGATTACACTATAGTATAATGCAAAAAAATAGAAAATCAAGTAAAATATAAATAATTATTGCTGATTATAAAGAATAATAATATGAAAAAATAAATTATTGCAAAGTTAATTATATTATGGTGATATAAGGCTTGTGTATGAATTACATATTAAATTTCTAAATCAAGAAGGTGATTTTATGATAACTTCTAGAAAGATAAAATTAACTATAGCCGAGAATAGAGAAGAAAGTTATGGCTTTATTCATAAGGAATTACAGGAGCAGAATAAAGCTTTGAATATGGGAATGAATCATTTATATTTTAACTATGTAGCTAAGCAAAAAATTAAATTAGCTGATGAAACATATAAGGTTAAGCTAGAAGAAGAACAATGTTATTTAGAGAGAAAGTATATGGAACTTAAGGAAGCTAAAACAGATAAACAAAAGGAAAGTATTAAAAAGTCCATTGAAACTACTAAGAAGAAGTTAGAAACCTTGCGAAAGTCTGAAAATAGAGAGGTAGCTGATAATTTTAAAAAAATTATAGCAACTTCAGAACAAACTAATTTGAGAGATTTAATAACAGATAATTTTAACTTAACAAGTGATACTAAAGACCGATTAACTCAAAGGGTAGTACAAGATTTTAAAAATGATATTGCAGATGTCTTGAGATGTCAAAGAACTCTAAGAAGGTATAAGAAAAATAATCCTTTATATATTCGCGGTAGAGCATTAAGCTTTTATAAAAAAGGTGATGACTATTATATAAAATGGATGAAGGGGATTATTTTTAAATGTGTGCTTGGAGTCAAGAAACAAAACAGTTTAGAGTTACAAAAGACACTAGATAAGGTTATAGGTGGAGAATCTAAAGTTTGTGATAGTAATATAGAGTTTAAATATAATAAGCTTATACTTAACTTAACTTTAGATATATTAAATGCTAATACTATTGATAAGGTAGCAGGTAGAGTAGTTGGAGTAGACTTAGGAATGAAAATACCTGCTTATGTGGCCTTGAATGATAGTGAATATGTTAGAAAAGCAATAGGCAGCATTGATGATTTCTTAAAAGTTAGAACACAGATGCAGAGTAGAAAGAGAAGTTTACAAAGAGTTTTGAAATCAGTTGCTGGTGGTAAAGGTAGAGAAAAGAAGCTAAAAGTATTGGAACAGTTTAAAGCTAAAGAAAAGAATTTTGCTAAAACCTATAATCATTTTTTGAGTAGTAATATAATTAAATTTGCAACAAAAAATGGAGCAGAACAAATCAATATGGAATTTTTAAATATAGCAGGAACTCAAAATAAATCTGCACTCAGAAATTGGAGCTACTATCAGCTTCAACAGATGGTTGAATATAAGGCTAAAAGAGTTGGAATTGAAGTTAAGTATGTAGACCCATATCATACATCTCAAATATGCAGCTATTGTGGTAATTATAAAGAAGGACAAAGAGAAAAACAAGAAGAATTTATATGTAAAAACTCAAAATGTAGAAACTTTGATAAAGTGATAAATGCAGACTTTAATGCAAGTAGAAACATAGCCAAGAGTGAGAAGTACATGCCTGACAAAAGTGAAGGTGAGTATTGCATAAATCATATAGGAGAATAATCTTAAAGTTAATATGACAGGGCGATTTAGCGTCCTAAGTCTGAGGACATTGGTGGTGTTAACGTAAATCCAAGGCACGTCACTCGGAAAGGGTTAACTCTAGGCATTGTGTAACCGTCTAGACATACCACAAATAAAACATTGCAGTAAAGTTATTTTTTGGCCGACATGCTTGGAATTATTGATTTTACAGAATTACATAGTTATTTGAAAATTTAATAATTTACATTACTATAGATTTACTGCAAAAAATTTAATTTTGCATATTCACAACATAGTAAAATTAATGGCTTAAAAATCATAAAGAATGAAGTTTATATTAACTATATGGTATGTAAATACAAGTACAGCAAGCACAATAGATACTAATCAAAGTCATATATTAGCTGTGTGGTATGTAAATGTGTTCATATTTAAAAGACCTAAAATAATATTTTTTAGTATATATAGTATTTATACATATCTAAGTCATAAGTGTAAGATAGTATAAAGATTATTTATGTAACAGACAGAAGGTGATTTATATAAAAATCAGAGAACAATATACTTGTTTTTCATATTTTGTTCAGCAACTAGAGTGGAGACACTCTAGTTTTATTTTTTTACTAGTACTCTTATTGGACATTATGAATATTTTGTACCATTATTATAATACATTTTGTAATAATGTGCAAACATTTCATAATAAATTGTAATATTAAGTTTAAGTATCAATTTTTTGTTTATACATTATATATTTATTATATGAAAATATCATATTAAATCGAATTAAATTAAATATGTTATATTATAACAATACAAAATATTCATTCTGTTTTAATAAATATGCGATAATTAGGTTTAGATCCCAAAAATATCTATTACAAGAAAGAAATTTAGCTTTATATGTAAAAATTATGTAGGCATGTAAAAATGGAGGTTTCATGGATATATTTATAGCAAGACAACCTATTTTTGATAGATATAATCAAATTTATGGATATGAACTTTTGTTTAGAGATAATATGGAAAAGAATAGATGCATTGAAAATGATGGAGATAAGGCAACTATGGAGGTTATAAGAAATAGTGTTTTCTATATAGGTATGGATAAAATAGTTCAAAATAGGAGAGCTTTTATTAATTTTACTGAAAATATTTTAACATCGGAAATATTTTCAATAATTTCCCCAGAAACTGTAGTAATTGAAATATTAGAAAATGTAAAACCATCAAATAAGGTAATAAATGCGTGTAAAATTTTAAAGCAAAAAGGGTTTATACTTGCCTTAGACGATTTTGTCCTCAATGAAGAACGTAAAAAATTTATTGAGCTTGTAGATATAATAAAAGTAGATTTTCGTGTAACTCAGGGTTATGAACGAAAAAAAATAATTAGTAGTATAAAATCTAAAAAAATAAAATTTCTTGCGGAGAAAATTGAGACAAGTGATGAATTTAATGAAGCCCAAAAATATGGCTATACATACTTTCAGGGGTATTATTTTAGCAAACCTACAATCATATCTGGTAAAAGAATACCTGAAAATAAACTTGTATATATAAAATTGATAAAAGAAGTAAATTCTAAAGAAATATCTATTGGCAATATTGAAAATTTAATTAAGAATGACGTTTCACTTTCATACAATTTGCTAAAAATAATAAATTCTGCCCAATTTTATTTAAAAAATCGGATAAGCTCAATTAAACATGCTCTTATTTATTTTGGAGAAAAAAGAATAAAAAAATGGGTAAATTTAACCTGTGTGAAATTAATTGCTGACGATAAGCCTGAAATATTTACGGTTAATACACTGGTTAGGGCATATTTTGCAGAGTCAATATTTATTAAATCAGGACTGGCGGAAAATTCGTTTAATGCATTTTTAACAGGTATGTTTTCTTTAATAGATATTATATTAGAGAGACCATTAAAAGAAATACTAAAAGAGCTATCCATGTCTAGTGAAGTTAAAGGTGCATTACTTGGAGAAAAGGATAATTATTATAGTAAGGTATTGAAATTGATTGTTGCGTATGAAAAAGAAAAATGGGATGAAGTAACATGCCTACAATTAGATTTTCATCTAAAGGATAGAGATTTAATGGAGGCATATTTTAAATCTATACATCAAATAGGTTTGTATTTATGATTGTTTCTAAATAAATTGGAACAATTCTTTTTATGCTTTTAATTCCACCAATCATCAGTTGAATAATTTAAAACAAGATGTTGAAAAGTAAAGATAGAATATAAAAAGTAAAATTTTTAGAAGGATAGTGGCAGTTAAATATATTTATATCTATTTAAGAAAAAATAAGTATTTATATATTGAAAGTATCTAAAAAAGATACTATAATATTTATATATAACTGTAAATTATTAATATATTCAACTAAAGATATGTAATTTAAAGGAGCTAGAAACTTAATGATATTAAAAAAGATTGATAAAAAATATAATTTTATTTCCATATTCAATACGGAAAATGGATTTTACATGAGAACGGGAATATTGAATAGTAAAGGAAAAGATACTGGAGTGGAAGTATTTCAATCTTCTTTTCCTGAATTAATAGACATAGGAATTATGGGCCATTGTGTTCATGGAGAATCTGGATTCTGTTTGAAAACAGGAGTTCAATGCTATCAGAACGGTACAAATATACATGATAAAAATATGAGTTTAGAAAATTATATTAAAATAATAAATGAAATAAAAGGAAAAACCTTTCAAGTAGCACTTGGAGGAAGGGGTGATCCTAATAAACATGAAAATTTTGCTGAAATATTAAAATATACAAGAATGAATAATATTGTGCCAAACTATACCACATCGGGATTTTTATTAGATGAAGCAGAAGTAGAATTAACCCAAAAATACTGTGGTGCAGTTGCAGTTTCATGGTATTTTGAGGAATATACCATAGAGGCCGTAAACATGTTTAAAGATTCAGGTATAAAGGTTAATATTCATTATGTATTAAATAATAAAAGTATTGAAAGAGCTTTATATATGCTCAATAATAATAGCTTTCCCAAGGGGATAAATGCGGTTATATTTCTAATACATAAACCTGTAGGTTTAGGTGAAGAAGATAATGTTCTGAAATATGAAGATATTTTTGTGAGACATTTCTTTAATAATATAGCAACAGAAAAATATCCTTTCAAAATAGGCTTTGATAGCTGCAGTGTACCGGCACTAATAAATTTTAATAATAATTTTAATGTTTGTAGTATTGACACTTGTGAAGCAGCTAGATGGTCAATGTATATTACTCCAGATATGAAAACTTTACCCTGTAGTTTTGATCAGGAATTAAAATGGTGTGTAGATTTAAAGGATAAAAGTATAAGTGAGGCCTGGAATAGTAGTGAATTTGAAAATTTTAGATATAAGTTAAGAAAATCATGTCCAGATTGCAGGGAAAAGGTTAACTGCATGGGAGGATGTCCGCTGTGCAGAAGCATTATATTGTGCAATAGAAAGGAATTGTGTTAATTATGAAAATAAGAATGGATTTTGTTACTAATAGTTCATCATCAAGTTTTATTTTAGGTGTAAAAGAGGAGTTGACAAAGGAAAAAATATTAGATATGTTGAAAGTACCAGAAGATTCTCTGGTTAGGGGGTTGGCCGAGGAGTTCGCATGTATTATTTATTCTAATTCGGTAAAATTTAATTTGGATGAGATATTAGAGGACTATGGATGTGAGGATATTTCTGAATTGCCGGATATGTATAAAAAAGTAATTGATAATGATGAATTTATGTTTTATGAAGGTGCGATATCAGATGAAGTAAATAGTGCTAATAGTATCTTATGTGATATGGATTTTGATTATGAAGATGAAAATTTTATATTTTATAAGGAAGGTGGATATTAGGAAAAGTACGAATAGCCAATTTGGATTATTGTCTATTCGTCTGTGTAAAATTTAACATAAACTGCTTTTCCAATAACTTTGAAGGAATCTTCTTCTAAATCTTTTTTAGACAATGCCACAGGATTATATTTATGATTTTCTGGTAATATTATTAAATTATTTTCGCATTTAAGCATCCTTCTTAATACAATACCTATATTTTTGACATGTACAAGCATCAGTTTATTATCTTCGATATAATCTTGTTTATAAATACATACTAAATCATCTTTAAATATACGGGCATTTGACATGCTGTCATCTTTAACTTTGAAGAAAAAATAATCTTTAGAAAGTTCCTCAGGTTTGTCAAAGTATTCATATCCACTAATATTCTCTGCAATAAATAGTGAGGGATGATTTTTGGTAATTTGAAGTATAGGAATCCTTGAAAAATAATTGGGTTCCATTTTTTTTATATTAGTTATACCGATTAGGTAATCTATTGAAACATCAAAATAATCGGACAAAAGTTTTAGTGTCTCAATGTTGGGCTGTAGTCTTCCTAGTTCATATTTTGATATATTTGCTTTAGTAAGATTTAAAATCGAAGCAATCGCCTCTTGAGTTAAATCATTTTCTTCCCTAAGCTCCCTTAGTCTCATTGCAAAATTCATAATTGTACCAACTCCCAATTATATTTTATAATAAATACAATAAAAACCATATTTTAATTCCAAAAAAGATATTAAATTATAAAAGTTTCTACAAAAGCTACTTCTATTACTCGAAAATTGTCTAAAAAGGCTAATAGCAGCAAATTTAAATATGACTTGTTAAACATCTGCTAAATTTAATTTGTAATTTTAGTTGACAACCTTATGCAAGAAACATATAATGAAAATATAGAACATATGAATAAGTGTTCATATGTAGTAATTGCTTAGTATCAACAGATTAGTAGGTATAAATGAGTGACAAATCTGATTTGAATATTTATTTATCCGAACGCGGCAGTTAGCTAACACCCCCAGCTTCTTCAAAGTGGGGGATAAGCACTGAAGCGTGCATGGATAAGTTCTTCTAAGGTTCAGGAGGAGAAAAGCATTTCTCACGGGTAAACTCCACCTGAACATAAGAATCACTTGATAGGGGGAGTTGGGATGGCAACTAAAATTAAAAAAGTACAACTAGCTGATAAAAATATTGTTACTATGAAAAAAGTTGATAACAGTAATATGGCTAGAACTAATAAAAGTAATATAAAAAAAGAATTTATATTACGAGGACTTGGCTGTGCTAACTGTGCAGCTAAAATGGAGGAAAAAGTTAATCAGATAAAAGGCATATCTAATGTATCGGTTAATTTTGTTACAAAAACATTGTCTATGGAAATAGAAGAATCTAATAAAGTGAAAGAGCTTGTAGCAGCCACAAAAGAGACTATTAATAATATAGAATCTCATGTTGTTGTAGAAGAAAAAATAGCAGATAAATGGAGCAAACAAGTGCTAATATTGGAAGGGCTCTGCTGTGCAAATTGTGCAGCAAAAATAGAAAGAGAAGTCAGTAGTTTAGTGGAAGTAAAAGATGCTTCCATAAATTTTATCTCTAAGCAGCTTAACATTGAAATTTTAAATAAGAATGATAAAGATATTGTTATAGAGACAACTAAAAAAATAGTGAATAAAATTGAGCCTGATATAAATGTAATTGTGGAAGAAAAAAATAGTTCCAAAACTTTTAGGGGTGAAAAACATGAGCATGAAGAGAGTAATAAGAAAGAACTTATAAAACTTGGCATAGGTGCAGCAATTTTTGTTGTAGCTACAGCTTTTAAATTCACTTTTGGAATAGAGTTTATACTATATTTAATCAGTTATTTATTAGTTGGTGGAGAAGTAGTGCTTAGAGCATTTAAAAATATTACTAGAGGACAGCTATTCGATGAAAATTTTTTAATGGCTATAGCTACTATAGGGGCTTTTGCTATTAAACAGTTTCCGGAAGGCGTAGCGGTTATGTTATTTTACCAGGTGGGTGAGTTATTCCAAAGTATAGCTGTAAATCGTTCAAGAAAATCTATATCAGCTCTCATGGATATACGACCAGAATTTGCTAACCTTAAAAAAGGTAATGATACAATAAAAGTATCTCCAGAAGAAGTTGACGTAGGAAATATTATTGTTGTTAAGCCGGGAGAAAAAATTCCTCTGGACGGAACTGTAATAGAAGGACAATCTATGATAGATACCTCCGCATTAACAGGAGAATCAGTGCCTAGAGAAGTTGAAACAGGAAGCGCTGTGCTTAGTGGGTCTATCAATAAAAATGGTCTCTTAACTATTGAAGTAATAAAAGAATTTGGAGAATCCACTGTATCTAAAATATTAGACTTAGTACAAAATGCAAGTAGTAAAAAAGCTGCAACAGAAAACTTTATAACAAAGTTTGCAAGGTATTATACACCTGCAGTAGTTATTTGCGCAGCAGCCTTAGCTTTTGTACCTCCTCTCTTTATACAAGGAGCTGTTTTTTCAGAGTGGATATATAGAGCTCTAGTATTTTTAGTTGTTTCTTGTCCATGTGCATTGGTAATATCTATACCTTTAGGCTTCTTTGGAGGTATAGGAGGTGCATCTAAAAATGGTGTGTTGGTAAAGGGAGGAAACTATCTGGAAGCTTTAAATGATGTGGAAATTGTTGTGTTCGATAAAACTGGTACTTTAACAAAGGGTACATTTAAAGTTACGGAAGTCAATCCCATTAATAATATAAGTAAAAATGATTTGATAGAATATGCAGCCTATGCAGAAAGTTTTTCAAACCATCCAATTGCTACTTCCATACTGAAGGCTTATGGAAAGGAAGTAGACAAAGATGAAATAGAAAACTATGAAGAAATTTCAGGATATGGCATCAAAGTTAGGGTAAAGGGAAATGAAGTGTTGGCTGGAAATGTTAAATTAATGAACAAAGAAAATATTTCTTATAGTGAAGTGGACACAATTGGTACAGTAGTTCATTTGGCTATAGATAGGCAATATGCTGGTTTTATCATTATATCTGATGAGGTGAAGGAAGACTCGGCTAAAGCTGTAAAAGCATTGAAAGCAATTGGAGTCAAGAAAATTGTAATGTTAACCGGCGATAATAAAATTGTAGGAGCAAAAGTGGGTGAAGAATTGAGCTTAGATGAGGTGTATTCAGAGCTTCTTCCAGATCAAAAGGTTGAAAAATTAGAAATGTTGGATACCGAAAAATCAAGAAAAGGTAAGTTAGTCTTTGTAGGTGATGGTATTAATGACGCACCGGTCCTTGCAAGAGCAGATATAGGAATGGCAATGGGCGGCATAGGTTCGGATGCAGCAATAGAGGCAGCTGATGTTGTTATAATGACTGACGAACCATCTAAAATAGTATCTGCTATAAAAATTGCTAAAAGAACTAAAACTATAGTTATACAAAATATAGTATTTGCCTTAGGGGTAAAGATAGTAATCTTAATATTAGGTGCTTTTGGAATAGCCACTATGTGGGAGGCTGTATTTGGTGATGTTGGTGTTGCTGTAATTGCGGTACTTAATGCTATGAGGGCTATGAAAATTGAAAAAATGTAGTTATTATATGCAGTCATAAATTATATGGCTGCATACATATATCTAAGGGCGGCTTTAGCATATATGTATCCGAAACTTAGACTAAGGAGAGGTGAGGAAGCCGCTGTCCTTAAAATTAAGTTATTGAATAGTGTTATAAATGCATTTTACAACTTCTTCCATGGTTATGTTGTCCTTAGGTCTAATATTATTATTTGAATCTACATCAATAAGACCTAGAGCTTTTGCAAGGGACACATAGCCTACATAGTCGGTAGATATGGAATCCTTGTCTGCTGGCTGGAAATTGAAGGCATCTTTTAGTTTTCCAATTTTGTCGTAATGTAATAATTTTACTAAATACATTGCAGCTTGTTCTCTTGTAACTAAATCTGATGGTTTAAATTCACCTGAATTATCGATTATTCCAGCGTTTACAGCTAACTGCAAATATTTATAATCAGCTGAATCTTTAGCTATTGTAGTGGAAATTTTTAAATCTGTGTTGTCATTATTTCCATAATAGGAATTGAAATTTTTAATATTAGTTAATATTTTTATAAATTGTAGGTTTGTAATATTACCGTCTAATTTAAAATCTTTAGTGTCAATTATTCCATTAGAAGCTAATATAGTAGCTTCCTTTTCTACAGAAGAACCCTTTACTGTATTTTGAAAATTACTGAAACTATCATCTAATTCTCGTCCATAATAATCTAGTAGTTTACCGGTAAATGCATCAATGTAAGTAGAATCATTATAATATAGATTATTTGTTGAGTAAACAAGGTTTACTTCTTTTTCATTATTTTGAGAGCTGTTATCCTTATAAATTAGCATATACATAAGCTCTGGTATATTATTTAAAAGAAATATTTTCTTTGCATCATCCGTACTTATTGTGTTTGAAGATGCAGGTATAGAAACGGAATCTTCCCAGTTACAATTCAGATTAAGTAATTCTCCTGTTTTTGTACTAAAGTCTAGGTTTATACCATCGTATTTGTAAGGTACTCCATTTACAAGTCTTTGAAAATTGAAGTTTAAATTAGAAGTCGTATTAGATGAATTAATAATATTTTGTTTTGTTTTTATATCTTTAATCTTTTCAGGATAAAACTGGGAGATGATTTGTATAGCTTTATCGTATGCTTGTTCAGAAGTTAGTTTAGGTTGAAATTGTTGTTCATCATTGCTTGGGAATTGAGTATATCTATATATGTCGAGAATTTCACCATTTGAAGCATTTATGGAAACATTTCCGTTGTTGTTAATATCACTTGAGTTTTTTACAATAAATGAAATATCCCAAGTCTTAATTCTATTCCCATTAATTCCTGAGGAGCGTTCCCCGTAACTTGGGGAGCTTACAGTAAAATCTTCATTATAAAGTAATTTAAGTTTTTCTTTTGCGATTTCTTCTGCTTCATCGCTGGTTACCGCTTTGTTTAAATTTTGTGTACTTTGAGAATTCTTATAAATTTCTTCTTTTTGTACAGCTGTTATATCTTTAGATTTAACTTTTCTTCCAGTTAATTTATCTATATTCAGCACTTCGCCTGTTTTAGCATCAATTATATTTGAGGTGTCAGATTCGTTAGTATAAGCAAGTTTGGTTTCTTTTTCTATTTCGGGATTAAGGACATCTATTGAAGGAATATAAGTTAAACTCATTTTAGTGTTTTCACTAACTAAATCTGTTCCTTTTTTTTCGTCAATAATACCATCTTTAGAGGGCAAGTTAAGGTTATCAGTCCATTGAATAGAATAAGAAGTTACTTTGCCGGTAAATCCATCTACGGTTACAGAAATATGATCTCCGTATACAGGAATATTATTATCTAACCTAGCATAGGAAAAATTAAAACCTTGATTTGTTAGGTTTTCAATTTTTTTATTTTCCATAAGTTTAGTAGTTTTAAATTCTTCTGGAGCAATCTTCGAAATAAAAGCTTTTGCAGCAGCTTTGGCCTGATCTTCAGTTACAGTAGCTACAGCTTTAGTACTGCTATCTGTCATATCATCAGCATAATTATATAAATTGATTATTTTACCAGTGGTCTTATCAATTGATGCAAATCCAGCATAATGAGAATTTCCATTGTCTATGTTGAAATTTACATCCCAACAATTTGTACCTGTTTGTACACTATCATAACCTAAATTTGAATTTATGCTAATATTAGAAGTAGAGTCATCCAGATTAATATCGAAATAATTTTTAAAAGCATCTTTTGCTATTTGTTTGGCTTGATCTTTAGAAATTTCTGCGGCAGCAGATTAAGTGGTGCTTATTGCAGAAGTGTTTGTCAAAGCATTGTCAGTGTTTGTTACTGCTTGAGCAAATACAGGTTTTGAATATGCAATGACAGCAGCTGTTACTGTTAAAATTATAATTTTTTTACTTTTCATATTGGTCTCCCTTATTTATTGAAGTTTTGTCTTAAAATAGAATAATATTTATAATTATATCATATATAGGAAAATAGTAGTAATATTCACTGCAATTATAATACTTGTTTTGCTTAAATTATCATTTTTTAGTAAAATAGAGAAGAGAATGTATAAATAAAAAGAAGGGGATTGCCGTAAAGTGATAATAGATTGAATCTTGGAATCATTTATTTTTAGATTAGCTGTGAGGAGCCGGAGCTAACTTCGCTAAATTGACATTTAGCGAAGTTGCTAGAAGTTATAATTTAAGGTGGTGATAAATAAATGCTTGAAATGAAAAATGTAAGTAAAAAATTTAAAGACATAAAAGCTGTAGATAAATTATCTTTCCGTGTAAATGAGGGAGAAATAGTAGGATTATTAGGTGAAAATGGAGCAGGGAAGACTACAACTTTAAGAATGATTTCAACTATGTTAAAACCTAGCCAAGGGACTATAGAGGTAAATGGACATGATGTAATTAAAGAGCCTTCAAAAGCCAGGAGGGAAATAGGCATTTTATTTGGAGGTGAGGTTGGTCTTTATGATAGATTGTCAGCTCGAGAGAATATTGAATATTTTGGTAAACTCTATGGAATGCCCCTTGAAAAAATAGGTAAAAAAATGGACGAACTTGTAAGAAATTTACAAATGGAAGAATACATAGACAGAAAAGCTGGTAAATTTTCCAGAGGAATGAAGCAGAAGGTGTCCATAGCAAGAGCCATAATACATTCTCCAAGAATAATGTTGTTTGATGAGCCAAGTACCGGACTGGATGTTTCGGCAGCGAGAGTAATACATGAATTTATTTTAAAATGTAGAAGTGAAAATAAGATAATTCTTTTGTCATCCCATTCCATGGCAGAAGTTGAAAAGCTTTGTGATAGGGTTGTGATAATTCATAAAGGAAAACTTGTAGAGGAAGGGACTGTAGAAGAATTAAAAAGAAAATATGAAAACAATGATTTAGAAGAAGTATTTATGAAATTAATAGGAGGTAATATCCATGAATAATTTTTGGGTGATTTTAAAAAAGGAACTTATGGATATATTTAGAGATAAAAAAACTCTTATATTCACTATACTGCTGCCTATTATAATGTATCCTGCAATGTTTAAGATAATAGATTTTACTATGAAAGATACTACGGAATCTATTCAGAAAAATGTAACACTTGCATATGTGGGAAATGAAAATTCCCCTATTTATGAAATGTTAAAAGGTATGAAGAATATAACTATAGATAATGGCGGAGATAAAAATGAAAAGCTGAAAAAGGGTAAAATATCGCTTATAATTGAGGTGCCTGCAGATTTCCAGCTAAAAATTGTAGATGAGAACAAAACTAATATAAAAATAATATATGATAAGGATTCAAATAAATCTTCCATGGCAGCTTCTATGATAAAGGAGGTTTTTGATACTTATAGTAAATCCATTGTAGATGCAAGATTAAGGACAAAAGGAATTAACAGTGAGGTACTGACGCCGTTTGAAGTAAAAGAAGAAACTTTAAGCAGACAGAATGGAAACTCCATAGCTTCTGGTATTTTAAGTATACTGCCCACCATATTAATTATTTTTATGGTAAGTCCCACTCTTGGAATAGCAGCTGATCTGGTGGCAGGGGAAAAAGAAAGAGGAACTTTTGAACCGCTTTTATCAACGTCAGTAGGACGGATGTCTATATTTTGGGGAAAACTTATGGCAATTTCATCTGTATCCTTTGTTACATTAATAGTTACATTGGCCTCTATGATAGGTTCTATATTCTACATATTTTCTGGTGGAGGCAAATTTAGTATTTCTATAGGCGCTTTTGCTGTTATAGGAATAGTATCTGTATTTGTGTTAATAGCACTTAGTTCCATAGAAATATCCATAAGTATATTTTCCCGTTCCATGAAAGAAGCCAATACTTACCTGGGAGGATTTATAGTTCCTATAATAATTTTAACTTATATACCTTTTATGATGGACGCAAAACATATAGGCTTCCTATTTTTTAATATTCCCATTGTGAATGCAGTGGTGGTTATGAAAGAAGCTATTGCGTCAATATTTAACCCAGTTCATATTGCAGTGGTTATAAGTTGGCATATTGTATATGTAGTGGCCACCTTGTTTTTGGCAAAGTTCATGTTTTCTAAGGAAGAAGTTGTGTTTAGAACTTAGAGCCGAATTGTTTTAGAATATTTCATTAGATGTGCAAAAAGCTGAGAATTATATTGTTTAATTCTCAGCTTTTTAGATAGTAATATCTACATTAATTATAAATTATAATTATTTTCCAGGATTTATAAACATCTGAACCCAATACGGAGTTCCGTTTTTATCTTTAGCAACTCCAACTCCTATTTCTGTAAAGTTAGAATTCAATATATTTGCTCTATGACCTGGGGAATTCATCCAGGAATTCATTACTTCTGCAGCATTCTTCTGGCCGTATGCAATATTTTCACCTGCTGCTGTATAGCTGATGCCGAATTTTTTCATCATGTCAAAAGGTGAACCGTAAGTAGGTGAGGTGTGGTCGAAATAACCTTTGTCAATCATATCTTGAGCTTTTATGGTTGCTACTTTAGATAATTCATTGTTAGCTTTAAGCGCAGATAGACCATTTTTACTTCTTTCTACATTAACTAATCGAATTACTTCACTTGCTTCTGCACTTATGTTAGAAGCTTGTCCGGCACTTCCGGTAGTTCCAGTAGTTCCTGATGGTTTTGTTGTGTTAGAAGTTTGTCCATTATTTCCTTTTGGTTGAGTGGTTGTTGTAGTTTGGTTATTGTTTGTTGATGGTTTAGCAGTGGTCGGAGCATTACACTTAGCAGTATTTTGTGAAATAATGATTGTACAGTTTTTTAATTGAGAATAATCGCTCTTGGAGCAGTTATTTAATGCGTATTTTAATAAAGTTTGTTGAGCTTGAGCTAGTGAAGTATTACATGTGTTTCCAGCTGCCTTTGCCATGGTAGGCATAATAGTCGGTATACCCCCTGCAATAATTAATGCTGCAATCATAGACTTAATTTTTTTATTCATGTTTAACCCCCCTAAAAATTTTGCGTAATTATATTAAGTTTTCTCATATATTAAGAAACTTATCTTAGAGTATAAATAATAAATATGAACAGATTGATTCAATTTCATGAATGAATTTAAAACATTTTTAAAAATTATCAGAAAATTATGGCATAATAGGTGTGCTTTACATATAAATATAAAATTGTGCATAAATTCAGTGATTTTTTCCTTAATATGGACAAAATATTAGTTATGTAAAGTTCTGGTAAGGTGATATTATATAGTGTTTTTTTATTTATCAATTACAAAAAAGTGAAATTAACTATATGTAAATAATACCATAAACGAATTATTATCGGGACAAGTTTATATAGGTGGCTAGATATTAGAAGTATTTTGTCTGGTTATTGGACTAATACCAGCGAACGTGTCACGAGGGGTAAAGAAAATTCCCAAATTATAGAATATACTTTGCCCCTCGTGACGCAGATGTTTCCATTACCTCTTGTCAAGACGATTCTTTAGTATGTTTATAGTTAGGTTAACAAACAGAGCAGTTTGTACAGAAACCAGCAGTTTTCTATGGTAGAAATCGATTATGGAAATGCATTTGCTGAGACTAAAATTAGAGATCAGATTTACCACCCTTTATAAAAAAATATTGCTAAAAACCTAATTGAAAACTAAGTTTTTTCTTGTCTGAATTCTTAGAGCTATTATATCATATAATCACCTAAATTATGATTTAAAATATAAGACTTGTAATAGCCTAAGCTATTATTCTTGCAACTGATTGAGGAAATCCTAATTGAAAAATCATTTAAAGAATTTTTTAATGCATTTATAATAAATAATTAGCATATAAAAATCATAAATAAATTACAATATTAAATAAAAAGTTATATTTTAGAATATTTTTAATATATTTTTGCGATAAGATATAGGGGTAATTTAATACATATAGTGTATATTATGAATTGGAGAAATTTGAATTGGTTATTGACAAAGATATATTAGTATAATATCATATATAAAAAGTTTAATTCCCATAAATTAAATTTTAATAGTATAAGCTAATATAGGATAATTTGTTCAGGTTGACTAGTAAACTGGAGGCCAAAATTATGTTCTAAAGTTATAGAATATAATTTTGGCTTTTTTTAATTTACAGCTTACTGTACTAATAGATCTGAAAATTATCTTAAAAACTGAAATAATAATTTTAAAAATTAGGAGAAACTCATGAGAATAGCTGAATTTATACATGATAATACCCATCCCAAACTTACAAATTTAGATTATTGGCTAAAAGATAATTTAAATTATCAGACTAAAAAAATAGTTGTAAATGATTATACTAAATTCTCTGAAATTAAAGATTTTGATTTAGTAATACTCCATGGCGGTTTACAACATTTGTGGAATAAAGGACAGGATTCTTGGCTTTATAGGGAAATTGAATATGTTAAATGGGCATTAAATAATAATAAGCCAGTAATAGGCTTTTGTCTTGGAAGTCAGATTATTGCGGAAGCTTTGGGGGGAATAGTGTACAAAGCTCATAAGGAAGAAATAGGTTGGTTTAGGGTGCAGCTTAGAAAGGAGGCAAAAAGGCATATGTTATTGAAGGACATTAAAGAAAATTTTACATCTTTTATGTGTCATTCAGATCACTATAAACTTCCGGAGAATTGTACATCCTTAGCTTTTACAGAAGCAGCAAAACATCAGATTTTTGTCAGCAATAATTTTCCATCTGTTGGTTTTCAATTTCATCCTGAATATACATTAGAAAATATTAAAATATTACTTAAAACTTTTAATGATGAAGCTTGTTTTGGAGAAGAATATATGTCAAAAAAAGTTGATTTAATAAAACAAACAGATGTATTTCCGAGTACATATGGTTTGTTTAAGAAATTAATGGATAATTCACTAAAATGGCTTTCAATAAAATAGAAAAAGGAGGAAAGAGTTATTTTAAAAACTTTTAAACAGTTATCTAGAGAAAAACAGAGATATATTTTGAATGCAGCTGCTAGTGTATTTGCAGAAGAAGGATATTATCATGCAACTATAAACAATATATGCAAAGAGGCAGGCATTTCTAATGGGGCGCTTTATAAATATTTTAAAAATAAGGAATCATTATTTTTTTCAGTTTTAGATTATATTACAGATATACTAGAAGTGAAAGTTTATAAGGCAAATATAGAAAACTCAAAATTTCTATATGATGATGTTTATAATTTATTAAAGGGAATTGAAAAATTGATTGAAGATTATCCTGATTATATTTCTATTTATTGTGATTTAGGTTCTAGCTCAATGAAAAGATTTGCAACCAAGTCATCTGAAAAACTGAGAAAAGCTACCAGTATTTATACTATTAAAATGGTCAAAGAGAGCAAAAAGCGTGGAGACATAGATAAAAATATAAAAGATGAAATAGCAGCTTATTTAATTGATAATTATATTACACTTTTTGCATATTCCTTAGTTTCAGAATACCACAGCAAGAGAATGAATGCATTTTTTTGTTCTAAAAATACAATTTTGTCAAATGAAGATAAACTGAATTTAACAATTGAATCATTAAAAAGTGCTTTAAAAACAGTTTGTCACAAAAGAGAGTAATTATTCACTCTCTTTTCCATCATATATAAAAATATTAAAACTAATCAAATTAACGTGAGGAGGAATTGATATGAGTAATATTGAAAAAAGTAGTTTACAAGAAAATAAAGTAGGGCTAAGATCAGAATATTTATCATTTGTTGAAATTCTAGCCCAATCTATTGGTAGTATTGCACCTACTGCGTCTTTAGCATTTGTTATACCTCTGGTTTATGGCACTGCAGGTAATGGAACCTGGCTTGCATATGCTTTTGCACTTATAGCAATATTATTTGTAGCTATAAATTTAAATCAGTTTACATCAAGAGCTGCATCCTCGGGGTCTCTGTACACATATATTGTAAGCGGACTTGGGCCTGCAGTTGGTTTTATATCAGGGTGGGCACTTTTGTTGGCATATGGACTTACTACAAGTGCGGTTTTAAGTGGGTTCATAAATTTCCCAATGTGCTGCTTCAGTATTTAGGGATTAATGTTCCACTTGTTATATTAGGTATAGTTGGTGCAGTCACTGCATGGTACGTGGCATATAAAGACATAAAATTGTCAGCAAAACTTACTCTGGTATTAGAGGCTATCTCAATAATATCTATATCTATTTTAGGTATTATTGTAGTAATTCATAGTGGTTTGAAAATAGATTTGGAACAATTAACACTTAAGGATGTTTCACCTGCAAGCATTAGGATAGGACTTGTAATTGCATTTTTTAGTTATGTTGGCTTTGAAAGTGCAGCATCCCTTGGGGAAGAAGCAAAAAGGCCATTACGTACAATTCCTAAGGCAGTATTAGTTAGTTCGTCTATAGTAGGGATTTTCTTTGTTATATTTGCATACATAGAAGTCCTCGGATATATTGGAAGTAGCGTTAAATTAAACGAAGCAGCAGCACCTCTTACTACTTTTGCAAATTTGAATTCAGTTGGTTTTTTTGGAGTGATTATTTCTTTAGGAACTTTATTTAGCTTTTGGGCCAGCTTTTTAGCTTGTGCCAATGCAGGTGCTAGAGTGTTATTTTCCATAGGTAGACACGGCATAGTAAACTCTTCTATGGGAAATGTTCACAAGAATAATAAAACACCTCATATATCAATTGCGTTAATTTCGCTAATTGCTGCGGTAATTCCAATAATTTTAATATGCTTTCATAATGGAATATTTGATATTTATGGTTGGCTGGGGACAATTGCCACCTTCGGTTTTCTTTTTAACTATTTACTTGTTACAATAGCGGCACCAGTATATTTGTATAAAGAAAAAGAACTGAAGCCTAAGCATATAGCAATTTCTGTAGTAACATTTGTTATACTTTTGATTCCTATTGTAGGAAGCGTATATCCACTTCCGGCGTATCCGTATAGTATTTTTCCATTTGTGTTTCTAGTATGGTTAACCGTTGGTGCCATCTGGTTTGTTATATGTAAGGCTAAAAATCCTAATTTGGTTTCTGATATTGAGATTAACGTAAAAGATGTTAATGAACAGTTTAAAGTTGATAGAAAGAAAAGTGTAATATGATGTACTTTTAAGAATAAGTAGTGAAAAAGTTAATGATTTTTTGTTTATAGAAAATACTTAAATATATGTATTTGGGGAGAAATAATATTGAGTAAGGAGGTAGATAAATTTGATAGAGGAATTGAAAAAAACAATTAAAGAAAAAGCTATACGTACTGTAGAAGTGGTACATGCTGATACCCTTGGAATATTAGGAGCAAAAATGATTCCTGTGGAAAGTTTTTTAAAAAATTATGAAAGTGGTTTTGGAGTATGCAGAGCTTCTCTAGGATGGGATATACAAGGTAATCTTTTTGAAGGAGTGGAAATTACTGATTTTAATACAGGATGCCCTGACGTAATAGTAAAACCCATACTATCAACATTTAGGGAGATCCCATGGAGAAAAGGCAGTGCCTTTGTATTTGGTGAAATTTATGAAGAAAATGGGGAAATCTTTAAATGTGCACCTAGAGAAATACTTAAACAACTTGTTATTAGATATGAACAGCTTGAGTACAGGCCTCTAATAGGGATAGAATTGGAGTTTTATTTACTTGATAATGAGAAACAGAAGTTGCACCAAGGAATTCATTCCTATTCCCTAAGTAAAGGATTAGAGTTAGAACATATTCTTGGAGAAATGCGTAATAATCTAGAAGACATTGGTATAAAACTTGAAGCTACTCATATGGAATATGGACCTGCACAAGTTGAAATAATAATTGAATATGGTGATGCTTTAGATGTTGCAGATAAGGCTGTAATACTAAAAAGTATAGTTAAGGAAGTAGCAAGAAAGCATGGTCTTTATGCAACATTTATGGCAAAACCCTGGACTGAAGAATCTGGAAGTGGATTTCATGTTCACCAGAGCCTATGGGATTTAGAGTTTAAAAAGAATGTGTTTCAACATAATAAAAAAATTGCAAATCAATATCTTGCAGGATTAACGAATACTTCAAGTGAATTTATGGCATTTACATCTCCATCCATTAATTCATATAAAAGATTCAGTAAATATTCATTTGCACCTGTTAATGAATCCTGGGGACATGACAATAGAACAGCAGCTGTTCGTTCACTGCTTAGTAATGGAAAAGGCAGTAGATTGGAGCAAAGAGTGGGATCTGCAGATGCAAATCCATATTTAGTAATTGCAGCTAGTCTTGCAGGAGGATTATATGGATTGGAAAATGAACTTAATCTACATGAAGAGGCTTCTGATGATGCATATTTAATTACTGAAAGACCTCTACCTAAAAATTTAGAGCAAGCTTTAAGTAAACTTGAAAAAAGTGAAGCAGCTAAAAAGTATTTTGGGGAGGAATTTGTAAAACTTTTTTTATCAATTGGAAGAAATGAAGTTCGTCTTTATGAAGAAGCTGTTACAGATTGGGAGTTTAATAGATATTTTGAATATAGTTAATTTATGCTTCTTAAAAAATATATACGATATTTTATAAAAAGTTCAATGTATTTAAATTTTATATTGACAAAATATTTTAAAGGTTATATAGTGTATATAAGTAAAAATGAGTTAATTAAATATAGATTTCTTATCAAGAGAGACGGAGGGACTGGCCCTATGATGTCCGGCAACCAGAATTATTTATATTCTATGGTGCTAATTCCAGCAGGTAATTTATGCAGAACCTGAGAGATAAGAGACGAGAGGATATAAACTTCCTGAAGTTTCTTCACAGGAAGTTTTTTATTTTGACTTAATAAAAAATTGGTAAATTTATGATATGAGATATAGATATTAGTCAAGTTGAAAATTCAACCAGATAAAAGAAATATATATAGAATTGACTCGGTATTTAATTATAAAGAATGAATTGGAGGTAATAAAATGAGTAGATTATTTACATCAGAATCTGTTACAGAAGGACATCCAGACAAAATTTGTGATCAAATATCAGATGCAATATTAGATGCAATTATTGAGCAGGATAACAATGGAAGAGTTGCCTGCGAAACAGTTGTAAATACAGGGATTGTAATTCTAGTAGGTGAAATATCAACTAAAGCTCATATAGATATACCTAAAATAGTGAGGAAAACCATAAGTGACATAGGATATAGTAATTCAAGATTTGGGTTTGATGCAGATAGGTGCGCTATAATAACATCTATAGATGAACAATCCTCAGATATTGCACTTGGCGTGGATGACTCATTAGAATCTAGGAGTGGTGAAAAAGACAGTATTGACTCAATTGGAGCAGGGGATCAGGGAATAATATTTGGATTTGCAACAAATGAAACACCGGAATATTTACCTCTTCCCATAGTGTTGGCACACAAGCTTTCAAAACAACTTGCAGAAGTAAGAAAGGATGGTATAATTCCATATTTAGGTCCTGATGGAAAGACACAAGTTACAGTAGAGTATGAACGAGGTAGACCTATAAGGGTAGACACTATACTTGTATCTTCTCAACATAAGGATAATATAAGTCATGATAGAATTGAAAAGGACATAATCGATAAGGTTGTTAAAGCAGCAATACCTAAATGGCTGCTGGATTCAGATACAAAATATTTAGTTAATCCTACTGGCAGGTTTGTAAAAGGAGGGCCAGAGGCAGATTCTGGTCTTACAGGAAGAAAAATAATAGTTGATAGCTATGGAGGATATGGAAGACATGGCGGCGGGGCATTTTCAGGAAAAGATCCAACTAAGGTGGATAGATCAGGGGCTTATGCAGCAAGGTGGGTGGCAAAAAATTTAGTAGCTGCTGGTATAGCGGATAAAATTGAAATAGAAATAGCCTATGCTATAGGTGTGGCAGCACCTGTATCCATAAGTGTAGATACTTTTGGTACAGGTAAAGTGGTAAATGATGACCAAATAGTGGAAATTATAAATAAACTATTTGATCTAAGGCCAGCGGCCATTATAAGGGATCTTGATTTAAAAAGACCTATATATAAAAATACTGCTGCATATGGACACTTTGGGAGAGATGATATAGATGCCCCTTGGGAAAGACTTAATAAAGTTGATGAAATAAAAAATATTTATCGAAGTCAAAAAATCTTAGTTAACAGTCTTTAATTATGTGTGGAGATTTTAAAAATAACTACTATTAAGTTGCATAATACTGCCTCAAGCAGTATTATGCAATGATAAAATAAATTGGAGGGAAGATATAAAAATGATTAATGAAGAAAAAAGTGATTTTATAACTAGATGTGTTCATGTAGGGAACGGAATTGACAAGGAAACAGGAGCCATTAGACGTCCTATAACTATGGCAAATTGTTACAGACTCCCAGAAGATGCATCTTCTATAAATTGGAGTGATGCAAATCAGCTGCTTTATACCAGGAATATGTCTGCCAACCAGGTATATCTTCAGGAAAAGTTAGCGTCTCTTGAAGGGGGAGAAGATTGTGTAGTACTTGCAAGTGGTGTTGCTGCACTGGCGGGTGTATTCTTTACCTTTCTAAATAAGGAAGCGCATGTGATTTGTTCTAATGTATCTTATATAGCAGTTTATAGGTTATTAAATGAATATTTACCAGATAAATATGGAATAGAAGCAAGCCTTGTAGATACTTCTAATTTAGAAGAGATAAAAAAAGCAATACGACCAAATACAAAGCTTATTCATATTGAGACTCCAGGAAATCCTACTACTAAAGTAAGTGATATTGAGGAAATAGCTAAGATTGCAAAATCTATTGGAGCTTTATTAAGCGTTGACAGCACTTTTGCATCTCCATTTTTACAGAATCCTCTACAGCTTGGAGCTGATCTTGTTATACATAGTTTAACAAAATATATAAATGGACATGGAGATGCTATGGGAGGTGCAGTAATTGGAAAAAAGGAGCTTGTGGACAGAATAAAGCGCGAGGCAATGGTTAATCTTGGGGGGGCTATAAGTCCGTTTAATGCATGGTTGATTATGCGTGGAGTTGTAACACTTCCTCTGCGTATGAAACAGCATAGTGAAACTGCACTTGAGGTTGCCAGGTATTTAGAATCAAATCCATCAATAAAGTTTGTAGCATATCCTGGACTAGAGAGCCATCCACAGCATGAAATTGCTAAAAAACAGATGAAGATGTATTCAGGAATTATTTCTTTTGGACTTAAAGCAGACGTTGAAACCCATAATAAATTCATTAATTCTCTCAAGCTAATCATTCAAGCTGTTTCTCTGGGTCATGATGAAAGCTTAATTGTTTACACCGGTCCAAACGATGAACGGATTAATTTTTATCCAGAGGAATTTAGAGGAGGATATATTAGATTTAGCATAGGATTAGAAAGTGCTGGTGACATTATTTGGGATTTAAAGCAAGCATTAGAAAAGTGTGGGTTATAGAATTTTATATCTGAAGTAAATATTAAAAAGGCATGAATGCCTTTTTTATTTTTACTTTATTGTAAATACTGCTAAAGTTTGTTTAAATCATAAGGTGTTTCCTGATATACGTAGTAGTTAAGCCAGTTTAAAAACAACAGGTTGGAATGACTTTTCCAATTTGCCACTGGTTGTTTACTTATGTCATTGTCGGGAAAATAATTTTGGGGTATATCTATAGGTAAATTTTGTCCAATATCTCTTTCGTATTCAGATTTTAATGTTAAAGTATCATATTCAGGATGTCCCGTAACAAAGATTTGGCGGCCACCTTTTGTTGACACTATATAGACACCGGCTTCTTTTGACTCAGAAAGTATTTCTAGTTCATGAACTTTTTCGATGTCCTCCCTTTTTACAAAGGTATACCTAGAATGTGGTGCAGAAAATACATCATCGAAACCTCTAAAAAGTTTAGTATTAGCCCTGTTAACAGTATGAGAGAAAACACCAGATAATTTTTTATTGAGAATATATTTTGGAATTTTAAAGTGATGGTAAAGTCCTGCTTGAGAGCCCCAGCATATATATAAAGTTGAATAAACATTTGTAGTACTCCAATCCATAATTTCAGTTAATTCTTCCCAATAATCAACATCTTCAAATTCAAGTTTCTCTACAGGTGCACCTGTTATTATCATACCGTCAAATCTTCTGTTTTTTATTTCTTCGAAAGTTTCATAGTATTTAATAAGATATTCTTCAGCAGTGTTTTTTGAACTATGAGATTTTGAATACATTAAAGTTATATCAACTTGTAGCGGTGAATTACTAAGTAGTCTTAAAAGCTGTATTTCAGTAACAGTTTTAAGGGGCATTAAATTCAATATAACTATATTAAGTGGTCGTATATCTTGTCTTGTTGCGTGAGTTTCATTCATAACAAATATATTTTCAGCTTTTAACGCTGTAGAGGCTGGAAGATTGTTAGGTATATTTATGGGCATAAAATCCCTCCTTAAATTATAATAGTTTTAGTGGCAATCAAATCTTATTATTCTAATATTCAAATTTTAATTATGGGGTTAAAATAAATAAAAGTTATTTTTCTATAAGAAAAATAACTTTAACGATAAACCAATTTGAAACTATTTTCCTTATCTCTCAGAAATAATCTGCTGGAATTAACACCATACATTTTAATAAAATGTTGGTTGTCGGGTTTCATAGGGCCAGTCCCTCCACCGCTCTTGATAAGATTTAATTTGATTTTACACCATATGATATACTAAAATTTCCTTTTTGTCAATAATTAATTTGCCAAATCTATTTTTATATAGGTCTTTAAAGTCCTGATTCTCTAAATTTGTGCTCTGAATTTTTTATTAAATTATGCAAAGGTCTTTTTAAAAGTGATAAAAACAGAAATGCACATGAAAAAACAGCCAGTGCTATAAAATCTTTAAATACATTT
This sequence comes from Candidatus Clostridium eludens, assembly GCF_045310515.1. Taxonomy (NCBI): domain Bacteria; kingdom Bacillati; phylum Bacillota; class Clostridia; order Eubacteriales; family Clostridiaceae; genus Clostridium; species Candidatus Clostridium eludens. Next base: position 32,852 of record NZ_JBJHZX010000030.1, read on the forward strand.
TTCTGTAAGGGGCCCCATATAGCTTCTCTGAAGCCATCTATAGCGTAGGTAAAAGGCCAAAATGGTGCCAATGTACCAAATATTTTTGGAAGGGTCTGTATAGGATAAAGTCCCCCGGCTCCTGCAATTTGAAAAACCATAATTATTACAGCAATAGCTTTGCCAATATTACCAAGTATTGACGCCAGTGTGAATATTATAATTGTAAATGTAATACTACAGCCTAGTGACACCAACATCATAAGAGGCATATTTTGAGGGTAAACTTTTAATATATATACATCTCCCAGGGTAATAATAGTAGTTTGTATGAAAGATAATATTAAAAACAAACTTAATTTTCCAAAGTATTTGTGTTTTAAATCCAATTTTTTTTCATTTTCGAAATCTTTGCAGTCTAGTGTTAATATGGAGGATAATAATAATATGCCTACCCAGATTGCCAGTGTAGTATAAAAAGGTGTTACTGCATAACCGAATAATCCTGAATTATAAACTTCAATATTTTTTACATTTACTGGTGATGAAAGCAAATCGGATAATTCATCTGGATTTTTCCCCATAAATTCTATTATTTCATTTAAATTTTGTTCGTTTAAATTTTGCATTTTACTGCTTAATTCATTCAGCTTATTTTGAACATCTTCCAACTTTTTGCTTAAAGCATTTGCCTGGTCAGAGGATGCTTTACTGCTTAATATACCTGAATTAGCCAGTGTATTTAATTGTGGCACAAGAATTTTTGTTGATTCTAATATTGAATCTATATTATTTAAGTTGTTTGTTAAGTTGTCAGCTACAATATCCATTGCCTGGTAGGTATCGGAATAAAAAGCATTAGATACAGAAACTGCATTCATGGATATTTCATTGTTTAAGGTAGAAAGTTCATTTATAACTGAATTGATACTGTCTTTAGATGAATTACTGCTAATTAATGTTTTTAATTGGTTTAAATATGTTTTTTCAGTTTGTATTGAGCCTTTTAGTCCAGTAAGTGAATCTATAAGCTCACTTGTTCCATTATTAGGTATAAAATCATTAATAGACTCAAGAATTTCTAGGGTGGTATTTATTTCTTTTACTAAAGAATTGTCTAAATTTAGTAATTGGTCTATTATAGTAGTACTTAAATCGGTACTGACATTTATATTATTTAAATTTATTAGGAGATCCTGTATCTGGTTATTTAGTGATTGAATTTCATTTATATCGTTGTTCAGATTGTTCTGTGTTGAATTCAATGTTTGTTTGGTGGATAAAACTAACAATTTGCTTTGTGCTACAATACTTTGAAGGCCGTTAATTTGTTCTAATAGTTTAGGAAAATCAGCTTTTTGAGCATTTAGATATTGCTGTAGGTTTTCTGAATTAGAATTTATTTCTGCTATATACTTTTTTATGTCATTTATACTGGAAATAGTTTCAGGAATAGTATCTTTTAATTGTACAATTTGTGGCTTGTCACTTTCTAATTTTTTTCCCATAGAGTTTAATTGTTTAAAAACCTGCTCACTTGCTGTTTTTATGAAGTTGCTTTTTACTTGGCTTATTAAATTAGTTTTTGCTGAATCTGTAATTTTGGTAGCTACGGCATTTAATTTCTCATTAGATCTGTATATAATGCTAGGTTTTTCAGGACTTGATGTTGTAAGACTTAACATTTTACTGGAAAAATCCTCAGGTATTTCAATTAATGCATAGTATTCTCCTGTATTTAATCCGTAATTTCCCTGCCATTCATCTATAAAAATCCAATCGATAGTTTTATTTTTTTTCAATTCTTTAACAATTTCATTTCCGATATTTATATTTTTTTCATTAAATTTGCTTCCATTATCTTCATTAATTATGGCAATGGGAAGCCTACGGGTATTAGTCTGGCTATAAGGATTCCAGGAAGCTTTAATATTAATCCATGCATAGAGGGAGGGTAAAAAACAAAATCCTAAAATTATTATAAGTACTGCTGGGATTTTTATTATATTTATTAAATCTCTTTTTAATATTTTAAATACATTTTTCATATGTGACCTCCCGTGAGCTATTCTCCTATACCTGAATCTTTGAATTTAACTTGAAATTTATGGATCTTATTGTGTAATGGTTCTTTAAGGAATAAGCCAATTAATATAAAAAATATTGATATCAAAAATAATGCTATAAAATCTAAAACTACAGTTTCTATAAGGGGCCCTGCAATAGCTTCTCTGAAACCACTGACTGAATAAGTAAACGGAAATAAAGGCTGTAATATTCTAAAAATTAATGATTGAAGCTGTATTGGATAAGTTGCACCACTTCCTGCTATCTGTATTATAAGAAGAATAATAGAAATAGCCCTGCCCAAATTCCCTAATATAGATACTAAAGTATAGGTTATTACTGTAAACGTAAGGGCTGAGGCAAGTGAAACCATAATCATAAGAAAAACATTTATCATTTGAACATGTAATAAAATTTTATCGCCTAATGAAACTATAAATCCTTGTATTAGAGCTAGGGTTAAGAAAGTCAGTAATTTGCCTAAGTATTTTTCTTTTAAAGTTAAATTTTCATCTCCATTAAAAGGGGCCACATCTGTTTTTAATAATGTTACAAGTAAAATAGAACCAACCCATATGGCAAGTGCTGTATAGGTAGGAGCCATGGATGAACCAAAATTAGAAACTGTGTATATATTTTCTTCATTTACATTAAAAGGACTGGATATAAAGTCTCCCATCAATTCCGGGTTGTTTTGTAATATAGTAATTATTTGTATTATATCATTGTTTGTAACCAGTTTTAGCTGATTGCTTAATCTATTTATAATATCTTTGAATTGGAGAAATTTATTATCTAATTTTCCGGAATATATAGTAACTAATTCACTTCCATGCAGTAAAGTATCCATGGAGTTACCTCCCTGCTTATTGAAATCTTGAACAGATTTTAATATTGCAGAAGTATTGTTTGTATAATTGGCTAGATTACCAGCTATTGAATTTAAAATACTCCTTGTGTTTTTATTATATTCATTTTGTGCATCTATTAATTGCAAGTTTATATTGGCTATATTATTTGTCATGGAATTTAATATATTTTTATTAATTTCATTTGTACTATTAAGCTCCTGCTGTAAGTTATTTATGTTGTTTTTTTCACCTTTTAAGGAATTTTGTGTATTTCTTAAGGATTTCAATAAATTTGATACTTCAGTGTTATTGCTAAAATCATTAATTTTATCCAGAAAATTTATAATTGGATTAATTTCATTAATTAGTATATCTAACTCATATCCAATTTTATCTACAGTAGAATCTACACTTGAGGAATTTGCCTTTGAGATTAAGGAATTCAAATTGCTTATTAAGCCTTGAGTTCTATAAATATCACCTCTTGCGTTTTCCAAGTTAACTGCAATATTGTCAAAAGAATTATTCAGTGAAGGCTGAATTGAGCCTATAAAATTTTTATTGTTTTCATCATTTTGTGATAGAATATCTATTCCTGAATTCATTAAGGGAATATCAGTTTTCATTTCAGTTAGTATTGAAGTTAAGTTATTTGAATTATTTTTTATATTTTCAAGCACATATGTTATAAGATCTATATTGTCATTTAAGGTTATTATGCCATCTTTTAAATTAATAATATCTTCCTTGTTCTTATCTGCATCTTTTCCAACTGTATTTAAAAAAGAAAAAAGGGTTTTATTAACAGAATAGATAAAATTAGACTTTATTGAATCTATCAAGGTGTTTTTGGCAGAGTCAGTAATTTTAGATGCTAGTGGACTATTTTTTGTATACACTTTATAAATAATCTCTGGTTTTTTAGGATTATCTGAAAGTATACTTACAAGATCTGAGGAAAAATCTTTTGGAATTTCTATCATTGCATAATAGGTTCCATCTAAAATGCCTATATTGGCATTTTTAGAATTAACAAATTTCCACCCAAGTTTTTTATTGGCTTTTAAATTGTCTACAATATTATTTCCTGCATTTAACTCTTCACCTCTAAAACTTGTCCCATTATCATTATTAACTATTGCTATAGGAATAGTGCTGGTTCTAATGGCTGCATAAGGATCCCACACAGCTTTTATATTTATCCATGCATATAGAGAAGGAATAATACATGATCCTGTAATAATTAAAAGTGCTATTGGGTTTTTAATAATACCTCTCATATCTCTTTTAAATATTTTCATAATATTTCTTTTCATATTTCAACACTCCTGTAACTATGCTGTTTCATAATTATGTGTAATTTATACAATTATATTACTGACTAGTCAGTAATATAATTAAACATCTTTTTTTTATTGATGTCAATAAATTAAACAAAAGAAACTTACTAGTTATTATATATATTTATTCTTCTATAATTTCTATTTATTATTCATATAGTTTTAAATTTTGGTAGTATGGTTATAGTACTAGTTATAAATTGTTAACAATATTGACACATAAATGTAATAACTATTTAGTAGTATGTAAAAGTATTCATTAGTGCAAATTAGTATTAAATGGCCTTTTAAGGCAGAAAGGGAGATAAATTATTATGAAATTTAAAGGTAAAAATGTATCTAAAAAATCAGGAAGATTTTCTAGTTCAATTGTTTTTTACATTGCTGGGATAGTTACAGCACTGCTTGGAATTGCATTATTAGTGAATAATATTATATTATTTAGAAAAACTTTGAATCAATATGTAGCTCAAGGGTATTCTGCTAGTGTTGTACTTCAACAATTAATACCATCTCAATTGTTGCCTGGAATATTTGAGCCAATAGGTGTATACGGCGGAATTGCAGTTATTCTAATGGGCATAGGTATAGTGAATAGAAAATTTTCAAAATATTTAACTAAAGTTTATGAGTGTAGTGATAATGCTGAAGATAATACTGAAGAAAGTATTCTGGATCAAAATGTTATTGAAGTAGGAGATGTAGAAGCTTTACAAAATGAAGAAACATCACAGCAAAGTGAAACTATAGAAAAGATTAATGAAGAAATTAGTGTAGAGGATAATGAAAAAATTAATAAAGACTGATTAAACATAAAAAAGTTTTATTTTTTTATCTAAAGTCAGTAAATATCAAACATATAATATAGGTTTTATTATATAGAAAATGTGAAAAAATCAATTATGTTATTTCAATATTTGAAAAAAGATTATATAATTTAATTAAAACAAAAATATGGGGGATGTTTACTGATGGATTGGAAAGAAAAATTTGCTTATGATTTATGCTGTAAAGCGATTGACAAGGAAAAGGCATTAAGTGCAATTAATAATTTTGCGGCTGAAATGGAAAATGTATTAAACATGTACTGTGTAAAAAATTCGGACATAGAAATTGATGAAAGTAAAAATACTATTAGAATTTGTAATAATATTATAAATTGGGATATCACAGGAGAAAAATTTGAGTTAAACTCTAATAATGGTAGAAGTGTAAATATATTTATTTATAAAAATAAATATAAAGTTAGATATTGTGAAAATAATAGTGCTAAAAAGTCAGGAATATATATACTTAATAATAGTAATTCTTACAACGATTATGTAGATAAAGCTTTTGAATATTTATTAATTTAAACTCAATAAAAAGAGTTCCTCAGGGAACTCTTTTAGATTGATTAGCAATCCCTATGTTTGTAAAACATAGGGATTAATTTTTATGTTGTAAATTATATTATAGTATAAATAAAAAGAACAGTGGCAAGATATAAATGTAATCTAAAAGCGATTAGATTGTAACTTATAGATCTATGAATTATGGCATGAAAGGAGAATAAAATTATGAATATTAATGATAAAAATTTACAAGAAGCAAAGAAATTAAATCAGCAATCTAAAAAAGGAAATGCATCAAATTTTACAAACTCTACAGTAAATGCTACTGAGGGTATTGAAGAAGCTAGACAATTAAACCAGCAGTCAAGACAAAATATAACATCAGGCGTTACTAGTGGCATAGGTAATGCTAGTTTAGAAGAGACTAAAAGGTTAAACCAACAGTCAAGACAAAATAAAGGTAAACAGTAACCAAAATAAATATACAAGACATTGTAGAATAATTTAGTAAATCTTTTATCTGAAAAGATCCATCACATTTAAAAGTATGGGAAGTTTTAAATGTGATGGATTCTAGGGAATTTTCATGCCATTGGCCATTTTTAAAATGATTCATAAAAAGTGTATTCATTTACTTATATTCTATAGAAATTCATAAAAAATAGAGACAAACTTTATATTTTATTGTATAAATTAATTTATAGGAATAATATAAAACTATAGCATATAATTTTATATTATTTTCAAATTAATAAAAACTGCATAATACATAATGTAATATGTGCTGTGAAAATTTACTGTAAGTAGGTGGTATGTGATGGAAAAAACATTAGTGCTTATAAAACCAGATGCAATGGAAAGAAAATTAATGGGTGAAATAATATCTATTTATGAGAAAAAAGGACTTCATATAGCGGCTTTAAAGCTAATAAAACCATCTATAGAAGTTGCAAAGAAACATTATAGTGGACATAAAAGTAAGCCATTTTTTCAAGAACTCATTGATTTTATCACAAGAGGTGAAATTTGTGCTTTAATTATAGAAGCAGATAATGCCATAGAGCTAGTGAGAAAAATAAATGGGGCTACAGATCCTTTAGATGCAGAGGCTGGAACTATAAGAGGACAATTTGGTATATCAAAATCTGAAAATGCAGTTCATTCTTCAGATAGCCTGGAAAGTGCTAAACGTGAAATAGAAATATGGTTTTCAAACTAAAATTTGCAACTTATCTAAAATCTATAACTTAAGAGTCACTCGGTAAAGCATTCAATTCTATAGAATTGGGTGCTTTTGTGAATTGTAAGTAGCTTAATTGCTGCGTAAATTGCAATATGTTATAATTTTTGAATAAGAATACATTACAATGTAAGATATGAAAAAATATAAAAAACAAAGAAGAAAGGGGGGACTGCTGTTGAATATTATAGTTCTAATAAAACAGGTTCCGGAAATGGAAAAAGTAAGATTTGATAGAGAAAAAGGAGTTATTGACCGTAAATCTGCAGGCACACAGATTAATCCTTTTGACTTAAATGCATTAGAGACAGCAATCCAGATAAAGGAAAAAATTACTGCTAAGGTCACGGCTTTAAGTATGGGGCCTATAAGTGCAAAAGAAAATTTAAGGGAATGTATTGCAAGAGGTGCACAGGATGGAATACTTGTTAGTGATATAAAATTTGCTGGTTCAGATACTAGGGCTACAGCTTCTATATTGGCAGGGGCAATCAAAAAAATTGGTCAATATGATTTAATAATTGCAGGGGAGAAAACTATAGATGGAGATACAGGTCAGGTTGGACCGGAAGTTGCAGAATTTTTGAATATACCCCATGTAAGTTATGTAAATGGAATTAAACGAGTAGATGAAAATAATGTGGAGGTTTCTTCAGAAATTTGGGAAGGAACTTATTTAAAAAGTATGAAGTTACCTGCTTTAATTACAGTTACTAAAGATATAAATGTACCTAGATTACCCTCTTTTAAAAATAAGATGAAGGCCAGAAAGTCTGATATAGAAGTTATTGAGTTTGACCAACTGGAAAAATATTCAGGTAGGGATTCAGTAGGTTTTAAAGGTTCACCTACAAAGGTAAAGAAAATAGAAATCCCTGAGATAATAGAAAGACAAGGTAAAATTTATAGAGAAGTAGATTTAATTAAAGCAGAAAATGAACTTATTGATATATTCAAAAAAAAGAAAGTTCTGGAGGAATAACATGGAAAGAAAATATAGGGGAATATTAGTATTTGTAGAACATATAAATGGAGAAATTCATAAAGTAAGTTATGAACTTCTTGGAAAAGCTAAAGAACTTGGAAATAAGTTAAATGCCCCTGTTTATGCTTCACTCTTAGCTCCCAAAGGAATTGATGCAAAAGAACTCATATACAGAGGGGCAGATAAGGTATTCTACATAGAAGATGATGCATTTAATGAACCAGAAGAATTAGTTTATAAAATCAACTTGGAAAATTTAATAAAAAACATTAAACCTGAAATATGCTTAATTGGAGCAACAAGTCTTGGAAGATCATTAGCACCAAGATTGGCAGCGTCATTAAATACAGGATTGACAGCAGATTGTACAGGCCTAGAAATAGATGAAGATGGAAAGTTACTTCAAATAAGACCGGCTTTTAGCGAAAATTTACTAGCTTATATAAAGACAGATACCTATCCCCAGATGGCTACAGTAAGATATAGAGAATTTAATGAAAGTAAGATAGATTACAATAATAAAGGTGAAATTGTTAAAATACAGCCAATAGGGATAAAAAATAAGCTGGTAAAGGTGTTAAAAAAGTTAAAATCTAATAACATAAACATATCAGATGCAAATGTAGTGGTGGCTGTAGGAAAGGGGCTTAAAAAACCTGAAGATTTAAGCATGGTTAGGGAATTAGCGGATTTATTGGGAGGTTTGGTAGGAGCTAGTAGAAGCATTGTAGACGAAGGATTCCTATCTAAGGATTTTCAGATAGGATACAGCGGAAATAGGGTAAAACCTAAGATATATGTGGCTTGTGGTATTTCTGGGGCTCCACAGCACTTAGCAGGCATGAGGGAGTCGGATTTTATTGTTGCTATTAATACAGATCCTTCTGCACCAATATTTAAAGTGGCAGACTACGGAATAATAGCGGATATGTATAAAGTAATACCTGAGTTAATTGATAAAATAAAGAAATAATAAAAATTTTATTATTTTTTTAAGATGTTTTTGAATACAAGCCATCCATATGTTAAAATAAACTGGGTAGTATCATTTTGAACTACACTTTATTTTATTGGAGGAAAGTCATGCAATTAAATATGCTAAAGTCTAAAATTCATAGAGCTACTGTTACAGAAGCCAATCTTAATTATGTAGGGAGTATAACAATTGATGTAGAATTAATGGAAAATGCCCATATAATTGAATATGAAAAAATTCAAGTTGTGGATATAAATAATGGAAGTAGGCTTGAAACCTATGTCATAGCAGGAGAAAGAGGAAGTAAAGTAGTTTGTTTGAATGGAGCAGCTGCCAGGTATGTACAGCCAGGAGATAAGGTTATTTTAATGACTTATTGTAATATAGATAGAGAGGAAGCTAAAAATCATAAACCTGTAGTGGTATTTGTGAATGATGATAACTCAATTTTTGAGGTAACTGATTATGAAAAACATGGAGAAATTAAGTGATTCTTAGGTTCAGGTGGAGTTTTTTCATATAGAACATAAATTAAAATATAAACAGGAACTTAAATATCCTGTTTATATTTTTGTTATTTTTTATTTGTGGGATAGTTCATGCCATTTAGTTTTCATGATAGGGGGAATATAATTTTTCATTTTTTCTATTAATGATAAAGGATTGTCCGAAGTTAAGATGATTTTTAAATTTGATTCATTCATAAAGCCTTCAGTACAGGTAGTTTGAAGCATATTTATAAGGGGATCGAAATAACCTAATACATTTAACAGACCAATAGGCTTTTTATGAATGCCAAGCTGAGCCCAGCTGAGCATTTCAAATAGTTCTTCATAAGTGCCAAGGCCTCCAGGAAGAGCTATAAAGCCATCAGAGAGTTCGGCCATAATTCTTTTTCTTTCATGCATGTCTTTAACTTTAATGAGCTTTGTTAATTTTCCATGAGCTGATTCACCAGAGAAAAGCCCTTCGGGGATGATACCGGTAACTTTTCCATTATTTTTTAAAACTTCGTTGGATATTTCCCCCATCAATCCTGCTTTTGAGCCGCCATATATTAATTCCATTTTATTTTCTACTAATATTTTCCCAAGGAGTCTGGCATTTTCTTTATATTCTGGACGCAGGCCAGGGTTAGAACCGGAATAAACACATATTGTTTTCATTTATGATAAACCTCCCAAAATACATTTTTAGCTTAAACACTATAAATGTTTGTTTTATATTCTATGAATAATATCTTGATAAACTTACAAAAATTTTTATTCAAACGCAGTAATTAACTGATACTCCCATCTTCTTTAATGTGGGAGATAATAAGTGCTACGCCCCTGGATAAGTAATTCTAAGGTTCAGGTGAAGAAAAGTATTTCCCATGAGCAAACTTCCCTTGAACCTCAGAATTACTTGATTCACAATAAAAAATTGCATAATTTTATCATTTTTTATGCATTTTTCTGAAAAATACAGTATATCTTCCACCACTATAAGTTGTCCATAGTTGTATTCTTCCTTTTCTTCTTTTATTGTCAATACATATCTAACATCTAATTTCATATTAAAGCCAAAGGTTCTAATTAAATATCTTTGGGGTCAGAATATAATAATAAATTTTAGCTCCAAAATATTTAATATAATACATTGAAATTTGTGAAATACAATTTATGTATTAAATATTCATATGTTTTTGTATAAATATTATATTTAAAAAAATTCAGGAATTTTGTTTTTTACTTAGAATTTTTATGTTGATTTTAGAATGTGAATTATGGACTATGTATTAGTGTAACATAAATAGTTCTGTAATAATATAGAAATAAAAAAATTCTATGAAATAATATCTTAAAATATTACATATTTTTTAATAAAAAAGTGAAATTATAATTTATAAAACTTGCATAGTATAAGAAAATATGATAAAATCATTATTAAAATATTAATAAATTCATAATGTCTTTAATACCATGTATGTAAAATTAAAGGATATTAATGCAATTATTGATAATTAAAGAAGAAAAGGTTTAGGATGCATTTCTGGGGGCTTAGAGAAATGCATTTTTATTCAAAAGTTTTTTAGATAGGGGCTGACGGTATGAATTATAGTGTAGGATTTCCTTCAAAGCAAGGGCTTTATGATCCCACATATGAGAAGGATTCTTGTGGAGTGGGTTTTATAGCCAGTATAAAAGGCGAAAAAACCCATGACATTGTAAAAAAAGGTATTCAAATTTTAGTTAACTTAACTCACAGAGGAGCAGTAGGTTCTGATACTAAAACTGGGGATGGGGCAGGTATACTTGTTCAAATTCCAGATGAGTTTTTCAGAATAAGCTGTGATAATTTAGGAATGGAATTGCCTAAGGCTGGAGAATATGCAGTTGGTATGGTGTTTTTTCCTAAAGAAACTGCTTTAAGACTGCAGTGTGAAGGAATAATTGAGAGAGTAACGGAAGAGGAAGGACAAAAGGTATTAGGTTGGAGGGATGTACCAACTGACAACAGGAGTATAGGAGAAACTGCTAAAGGCACAGAACCTATTATAAGACAGATATTTGTAGGGAAGAATATAAAAGATCAAAATGAATTTGAGAGAAAGCTCTATGTAATTAGAAAAAGAGTAGAAAATGAAGTTAGCAAACTTCTTGGAGATACAGTAAAATCTTTCTATGTATGCAGCCTTTCAAGTAGAACTATAGTGTATAAGGGATTATTACTGGCAGAACAAATAAAGAAATTTTATATTGATTTAAATGACATAAATTTTAAAAGTGCTATTGCATTAGTGCATCAAAGGTATAGTACAAATACTTTTCCTACATGGGATTTAGCACAGCCTTTTAGATATCTTGGACATAATGGAGAAATAAATACCATAAGAGGAAACCGGAACTGGATGAAGGCACGTGAAGGTGTACTTAAATCTGAAACATTCGGGAAAGACATAAAAAAACTTTTTCCTATAGTAGATTCGCAAAGCAGTGATTCTGCTTCACTTGATAATGCACTTGAACTGTTATATCAAGATGGCAGAGCTCTTCCTCATGCACTTATGTTACTTATACCAGAAGCTTGGGTAGGAAACCAGCATATGGAAGAATACAAAAAGGCTTTTTACGAATATCACGGTTCATTAATAGAAGCTTGGGATGGACCTGCTGCTGTGTCTTTTTCTGATGGTATACAGGTAGGTGCAACGCTAGATAGAAATGGTTTAAGGCCTGCAAGATATACAGTAACTAAAAGCGGTTTTGTAGTAATGGCATCAGAAGTGGGAGTACTAGAATTTAAAGATAGTGATATAGCAGAAAAAGGAAAGCTTAAACCTGGAGAAATGTTTCTTGTAGATACTGCAAAAGGTAAAATTATTAAAGATAAAGAATTGAAGGAAGAAATATGTAAAAGTAAACCTTATGGAGAAATACTAAAAAAATTAAGATTTACTCTTGACATGTTTAGTTCAGCTAAAGAAAAAGAGGAAATATCTCCAGATGTATTAAAAGAAAAGCAACAAGCCTTTGGATATACTATTGAAGATTTAAAACGGATAATAGAACCTATGGCAAGAGATGGCAAAGAACCGGTGGGTTCTATGGGAAATGATGCTCCTTTTGCAGTGCTTTCAAATAAAAGCCAATTACTTTTTTCATACTTCAAACAACTTTTTGCACAGGTAACAAATCCACCTATAGATCCTATGCGAGAAAGATTGGTAATGTCACTTTTTAATTATATAGGTTCAACTCAGGCTAATATATTAAACAATGAAGTTTTAATTGATCCTTTTATAGAGATTTATAGTCCTACTTTAACAGATGAAGAAATATCAAAAATAAAGAGCCTCAGAAATAAGGATTTCAAAACCACAACAGTACCTATTACTTTTAAATATGATATGGGAATAGAAGGTTTTAAAGATGCTCTTAAAAAAATATGTGAGAGGGCTTCAAAGAGAATAAAAGAAGGATATAATATATTGGTGCTTAGTGACAAGAATGTGGATTCCTATGAAGCGGCAATACCAAGTCTTCTGGCAGTGTCGGCAGTACAGCATCATCTTATTAGAGAAAAAAGCCGTACAAAAGTTTCAATTATTGTAGAAACAGGGGAAGCAAGAGAAACTATGCACTTTGCACTACTGGTAGGCTGCGGTGCTTCTGCAGTTAACCCTTATCTTGTATATCAGACTATAGATCAGATGATAAAAGATGGTGATATGAAAGATATTACACCGGATGAGGCAAAGAAACATTATATTAAAGCTGTAAATAATGGTATACTTAAAGTTTTATCAAAAATGGGTATATCTCCGCTGCAAAGTTATCATGGAGCACAGATATTTGAGGCAATAGGTCTGGATTCAGAATTTATAGATAAATATTTTGAAGGCATGCCTTCAAGAATAGGCGGAGTTGGCATTGATGTAATAGCTCAGGAGGTACTTACAAGACATAATAATGCATTTAATAAAATAAGAAAGCCTATTTCCCAGCTAGATGTAGGTGGTAATTATTCATGGAGAAAGGGAGGAGAATTTCACCTTTTCAATCCAGAGACTATATACAAACTTCAGGTTGCATCCAAAACCAATGATTATGGACTTTATAAAGAATATGCAGATATAATAAACAACCAAGATAAAAATTTATGTACAATACGTGGCTTGTTTAAATTGAAAAAAGGAAAAGAAATTCCATTAGAAGAGGTTGAACCAGTAAGTGAAATACTTAAAAGATTCTGTACAGGGGCTATGTCTTTTGGTTCTATAAGTAAAGAAGCCCATGAAACTATAGCTATAGCTATGAATAGGATAGGCGGAAGAAGCAATACAGGAGAGGGTGGGGAAGACCCTGAAAGATATATACTGGACCCTAATGGAGATTCAAGGAGAAGTTCCATAAAGCAGATAGCATCTGCACGTTTTGGTGTAACTACTGAATACTTGGTTAATGCAGATGAACTTCAAATTAAAATGGCTCAAGGGGCAAAACCAGGTGAGGGTGGACAACTTCCAGGTAGAAAAGTGGATAAGTATATTGCTAAAACTAGACATTCAACTCCAGGACTAGATCTTATTTCACCGCCTCCTCATCATGATATTTATTCTATAGAAGATTTAGCACAACTTATATATGATTTGAAAAATGTAAATCCTCAAGCAAATGTAAGTGTTAAGCTGGTTTCAGAGGTAGGAGTAGGAACAATTGCAGCAGGAGTAGCCAAGGCTCATGCAGATTTAATATTAATAAGTGGACATGATGGAGGTACAGGAGCATCACCAATTTCATCTATTAAACATGCGGGAATTCCTTGGGAGCTTGGTTTATCAGAAACCCAGCAAGTTCTCTTGTTGAATGATTTGAGAAGCAGGGTGAGAATTCAAACTGACGGACAGCTGAAAACTGGAAGAGATGTAATTATTGCAGCTTTACTTGGAGCAGAGGAATTTGGATTTGCAACTACTGCCCTTGTAGTAATGGGATGTACTATGCTTAGAAAATGTCATCAAAATACCTGTGATATGGGTATAGCTACACAAGATCCAGAACTTAGAAAGAATTTTAAGGGTAAGCCTGAATATATAATAAATTTCCTTACTTTTATAGCACAGGAAGTTAGAGAGTATATGGCTAAGCTTGGATTCAGAACAGTAAATGAAATGGTTGGAAGGGTAGATATGGTAGAAACAAAGGAGGCTATTAGCCATTGGAAAGCCAAAGGATTAGATTTATCTTCAATTTTATATAAACCATATATGCCAAAGAGAATTAAATCTTACTGTGTAATACCTCAAGACCATGGACTTAGTGAGGCACTTGACTATAAGCTTATTGAAATGTCAAAGAAAGCAATAGCGGATAAAACTAGGGTTGATATTAACATGGAAATAAAAAATGTAAATCGTTCGGTAGGTGTAATGTTAAGCGGTACAATTGCTAAGAAATATGGAAGTGTTGGATTGCCTGAAGATACAATTGTAGTAAATTTTAAAGGTTCTGCAGGACAAAGTTTTGGTGCATTTGGAGTACGTGGACTCACCTTAATACTTGAAGGAGAAGCTAATGATTATGTGGGCAAGGGATTGTCAGGAGGTAAGGTAATTATTAAAACTCCTAAAGAAGCTACTTTTGTAGCGGAAAAGAATATTATAGCGGGCAATACTATTTTATATGGAGCTACATCAGGAAAATTATTCCTAAACGGCAGCGTAGGGGAAAGATTTGCAGTAAGAAATAGTGGAGCTGTGGCTGTAGTAGAAGGTGTTGGAGATCACGGCTGTGAATATATGACTGGTGGAGTAGTAGTTATAATAGGTGAAATGGGGAGAAATTTTGCAGCTGGTATGAGTGGCGGTATAGCTTATGTACTGGATAAGAATAATTCTTTCAATGATAAATGTAATATGGAAATGGTGGAAATTGAGGAGAGTTTAGATAGTGACGATATAGATACAGTATATAGTCTGCTACAGGAGCATTATAAGTATACAAACAGTACAAAGGCTGAAGAAATTCTTAATCAGTGGAATGTATATAAGACCAAATTTAAGAAAGTAATACCTACTGCATATAAACTTATACTTGAACAACAAAAATCAGAAGCAGCTACTGCTTCTAATATGTAGGAGGTACATTATGGGAAAGTTAACTGGTTTCAAAGAATATAAAAGAGAAAATCCAAAAAAGCGTGCAGTGGAAGAAAGAATTAAAGATTATAAAGAAGTGTATTGTAAATTTCCAGAGGACAAATTGAATTTACAGGCGGCAAGATGTATGGACTGCGGGACTCCATTTTGCAATTGGGCATGTCCTATACAAAATTTAATTCCAGATTGGAATGATTTTGTATATAAACATGAATGGAAAAAAGCCTTTGAAAGACTTTCACTTACAAATACTTTTCCAGAGTTTACAGGAAGAATATGTCCTGCACTTTGTGAAGGTTCCTGTACTCTGGGTGTAAATAGGGAGCCTGTATCAGTAAGAGAACTAGAACTTAATATAATAGAAGAAGCTTTTGAAAAAGGATGGGTAGAGCCTAACATTCCAAAAGTAAGAACAGGTAAAAATATAGCTGTAGTAGGTTCGGGACCTTCAGGACTTGCAGCTGCTGCAGAACTTAATTCTGTAGGACATACTGTTACTGTGTTTGAGAGAGAAGATGAGATAGGCGGATTATTAAGATATGGTATCCCTGATTTTAAGCTTGAAAAGTATGTAGTAGCCAGAAGAGTAAACATTATGAAAGAAGAAGGAATAATTTTCAAAACTAATACCAATGTTGGAGTAAATTATTCTACCTGTGAACTGTTAAAAAATTTTGATGCAGTAGTTTTAACAGGAGGTTCTACTATTCCAAGAGATCTTAAGGTTGAGGGAAGAGAACTTGAAGGGATACATTTTGCAGTAGATTTTTTAAAGCAGCAAAATAAAAGAGTTTCAGCAAAACAGATTAAAGAAAGAAGTGTAAGTGCTAAAGGAAAAGTAGTAGTAGTTATCGGCGGGGGAGATACAGGCTCGGATTGTATAGGTACCTCAGTGAGACAGGGAGCTAAGGCTGTTTATCAATATGAAGTTATGCCAAAGCCTCCGGTAGAAAGAAATGATAAAATGCCTTGGCCTGTATTTCCAAAAACTCTTAAAGTAACAACTTCTCATGAAGAGGGATGTACAAGAGAATGGTGTGTTAGTACTAAAAAATTCATAGGAGAAAAGGGAGTTTTAAAAGCCCTTAAAGGTGTGAAAGTTCAGTGGAAAAATGAAAATGGAAAAATGAAAATGGTAGAAGTACCTGACAGTGAGTTCGAGCAGCCAGTAGATCTAGTACTTTTAGCTATGGGATTTCTTCATCCTCAACATGAGGGGCTTTTGGCAGAACTTGGAGTAAAATTTGATGACAGAGGAAATGTAGTAGCTGATGAAAATTATATGACTACAAAAGAAGGTGTATTTGCAGCAGGAGATATGAGACGAGGACAATCTCTTGTAGTGTGGGCATTAAATGACGGAAGAAGAGTAGCAAGAAGTGTTGATAAATACTTGATGGGAGAAACATCTCTAAGAGGATAGTGAATTAATGCACAGCGTGACATTCATAATGAGCAATTAATTCTGTGGTTATTGGCGGCAAACTTGCTTTATTTACTCTAAATGGTGGATGATAAATAGAGTGAGTTTGCTGTTTTGTTTTAAAAATATTTTAATGTATAAAATTATATGAAAATTAAAAAAATCTATTGACATGTAAATTAATTTATATTATACTTAGTTCATATTTGAATAATAAAAACTATGATAGGGAATAGTAGATATAATGAGTGTTTTACAGAGAGTGGGATTTGGTGAAAGCCCATAGATATGATTGTGTTGAACTCGCCCTTGAGTTGCAGGCTGAAGTGATAGTAAGCTGTGCCGATGTAAATCGTTATTAAATTAAGTAATAAATTTGGGTGGTACCGCGAACAGACTTCTCGCCTCATTAAGGAAGCCTGTTTTTTTATGTTTATTTTAATAATAAATAATATTTACTATTGTGCAATATTTTAAATTATTAATATTTTAAATGAGTAAAATTTTAGAAATGTAACGTTATATTTTAATAATTGTTAATGTAAAAAGCTATGATAGGGACAAGTAAGTATTTATCCGATCGCTACCACTGCTAATACCCCATCTTCTATCAAAGTGGGGGGATAAGAGGTGCTACGCGCCTGGATAAGTGATTCTAAGGTTCAGCTGGAGAAGAGTAGTTCTCATAAGCAAACTCCACCTGAACCTAAGAATCACTTGATAAATATTTTAAAGAGAGTGGAGATTGCTGGAAATCCATAAATATTTTATACTGAAACTCACCCTTAAGCTGTAGGCTGAAATTTAGTAAGCTGTGCCGGCGTATGTCGTTATTTAGTTGAGTAAAAATTGGGTGGTACCGCGGAACAGACTTCTCGCCCCATAAGGAGGTCTGTTTTTTTGTACCTTAAAAACTTATTGAGTGTGGTTTTTAACTACATAAGAATAATTAGTAACATTAAATTAAATTTACAAGGAGAGATGACCATGAAAGTTGCTGAAGCAGTTATCCAATGTTTAAAAAAAGAAAATGTAAAAATGGTATTTGGGTATCCGGGTGCTACAGTGGTTCCTATATATGAAGCTTTTAGAAAATCGGATATTGAACATGTACTGGTAAGACAGGAACAAGGTGCGGGACATTGTGCTAGTGGATATGCTAGAGCTACAGGAGAAGTTGGAGTGTGTATTGTTACATCGGGTCCTGGTGCAACTAATGTTATTACAGCTATTGCTGCTGCGTATATGGATTCTATTCCTCTTGTTATTATTACAGGTCAGGTTAAGTCTGTATTAATTGGAAAGGATGTTTTTCAGGAGGTAGATATTACAGGTGCTACGGAGTCTTTTACAAAGTATAATTTTCTTATAAAAGACGCAGAATCTATACCTAAAACCATAAAAGAAGCTTTTTATATAGCAAATACCGGTAGAAAAGGACCAGTACTTATAGATATACCTATAGATATAATGGAAGAAGATATCGATTTTGAATATCCTGAAAGTGTTAATATAAGGGGATATAAACCTACTACTAAAGGACACTTTAAACAAATAAAGAAAGTAGTTGACAGGCTTAAAATCAGTGAAAGGCCAATTGTCTGTGTAGGTGGAGGAATAATACTTGGAAAAGCTGAAAAAGAGCTAAAAGAATTTGTGGAGAAATCCCATATACCTGTTATCCATACTCTTATGGGAAAGGGAAGTATGGATGAAAACAGTGATTATTATGTAGGATTAATAGGAACCCATGGATTTGCCTATGCAAATAAGGCTGCAGAAAATGCAGATGTTTTAATACTTATTGGAGCTAGGGCCTCAGATAGAACTACTTTTGGAGTAAAAACATTTGCCAAAAAGGCAGATATAATTCATATAGATATTGATCCTGCAGAAATAGGTAAAAATTTAGACACCTATATTCCGGTAGTTGGGGATTCTGCAAATGTCTTAGCAGAATTGACAAAAGAAATAGTACCTATAGAAACTGAAAACTGGTTAAATGAGATTAAAGAGTGGAAAGAAAATTTAAAGGTAAACAGAAAGCCTACAGATAAGGTGAATCCTAAGTATGTTTTAAAAATTGTGTCTGATATGGTAGAGGAGGATGCTATTTTAACTGCAGATGTAGGTCAAAATCAACTTTGGTGTGCACGTAATTTTAAAATAACAGGTAACAGAAAATTTTTAAGCTCTGGAGGACTTGGCACCATGGGATATTCTCTTCCGGCAGCTATTGGAGCTAAACTTGCGTGTCCTGATAAGAGAGTTATAGCTTTTGCAGGTGACGGTGGATTTCAAATGAGCGTGTTTGAACTGGGTACTGTTACTGAGGAAAATGTAAATTTAATTATAGTGCTTTTCAATAATTCAGGCTTGGGTATGGTTAGAGAAATTCAAAACAATAAATCCCTTGAGGAATTTGGCGTTAATTTTAGAACTAATCCGGATTTTATTAAGCTGTCAGAAGCTTATGGGTTATTGGCAAGAAGAGTGGAACATGATGATGAATTCAAGGAAGTTTTTCAAGAAGCTTTAAATTCAGATAAAGCATTTTTAATAGAATGTATTGTTGATCCACACGAAAGAACTTTTTAGGAAGAGGTGAGTACCATAAAGAAGTATGTATTATCGGTATTAGTAGAAAATCATTCAGGTGTTTTAAGTAAAGTAACTGGCTTGTTTAGTAGAAGGGGATATAACATTCACAGTCTTACAGTAGGAATTACAGAAGATCCAGAAATATCGAGAATAACTATTGTATCTATTGGGGATGACTATGTGATTGAACAGATTAATAAGCAGTTGAACAAGTTAATTGAAGTTATAAAAATAACAGATTTGACTGATAATCCTTCAGTATATAGAGAACTTTCTCTGGTAAAGGTATCTGCAGAGCCTAGTAATAAGCTATTAATCATGGAAACTGTAAATACTTTTAGAGGAAATATAGTTGATATGGATGAAAAGAGTATGATGATCGAGATAACTGGAGATGAGGATAAGATATCTGCATTTATTGAAATTATGAAACCTTACGGAATTAAAGAAATTGTGCGTACAGGACTTACAGCACTTCAAAGAGGATGTAAACAAGGTTAAAAATATTCATTAATATAAATTCCACAATTTACATAAAAATTGTGGAATTATTTTTTTGTATCAGGGCATATTAAATAGTGTAAAGAGCATGAGGATTGAGCCATGACCTATATATTCTTAAGTGTAAGTATATATAGGTTAGCCTTAAATTGTATATAGTTTTTTAGAATTTAGTAGATAATGAAAAAATGTTTGTTTACAAGTTTTTTTAATAGTCACACTAAAAGTTAAAGATTATGGTATGTACAATTTAAGGTAGATCTTATATGTTGATGAAAGGTTTCATTGTGGTTAATTATGTTGATTATAATGGGATCCCAAATTATTGTATAGGGTCCAGCGAAGATCATCCCAGGTGCTGAGATGGTTGTATGCAGCTAAAGAGTTGTATATGGCTGTGTAGGTATGTCGTATGGTTGAACGAATCATCAATATGGGTGGTGAACTGTTTAATTATAGTTTAAAGGATTATGATTAGATATTAAGTTATCTGTATTGGTGTCAGGTAAATTTTTATGTTTTTTATCCTTTAATTCAGGCCATGTAATTAGCATATTAGTTTAAAATAATATGCTAATTACATGAATATAGGTATTTGAAAATAAACAACATGTTAAATATTAAGTTGAAATCACACTATAGGTACATACTTATAGTGTGATTTTTTGTAAAATTTTAATTTCCAAATATGAGTACCTATGTTATAATAAAATTTAATGAAATTTAACATCAGAGGTGATACTATGCCAATAAAAATAAAAGATGACTTACCTGCTGCTGAAATTTTAAATAGTGAGAATATATTTATTATGCCTGAAAATGTAGCATTCCATCAAGATATAAGACCCCTTAAAATTGCTATTTTAAATCTTATGCCTGCTAAAACCACTACGGAAGTTCAATTAATGAGACTTATAGGCAATACTGCACTACAAATTGAGATAGAATTGCTCCATTTAAAAACTCATGTATGCAAGAACACCCCAGAAGAGTATTTAACCAATTTTTATAAAACTTTTGATGAAATAAAACATGAAAAATTTGACGGATTGATTATTACAGGAGCTCCCATAGAACATCTGGAATTTGAACAGGTAAATTATTGGGAAGAGCTTAAAGATATAATGGAATGGAGTAGATATAACGTATATTCTACTTTACATATATGTTGGGGTGCACAGGCTGGATTATACTATCATTATGGTATACCAAAGTATATGTTAAAGGAAAAGTTATTTGGAGTATTTAAACACAAAGTTATTGAAGACAAGATAAAGATAGTAAGGGGATTTGATGACGAATTTTATGTACCTCATTCTAGGTATACGGAAGTTAAGAGAGAGGATATTGAAAAAGTTAAGGAACTTACTATACTAGCACAATCGGAGGAGGCAGGAATATATTTGGTTTTGGATAAAAATGGAAGAAGAATTTTTGTAACAGGACATTCAGAATACGATCCGCTTACCTTAAAATCTGAATATTTAAGAGATATTTCAAAGGGACAGAATATAAAATTACCTAAAAACTATTTTCCGGGTGATGATCCAGATAAAAATCCAATAGTGAAGTGGAGAAGCCATGCGGGTTTGTTGTTTTCAAACTGGCTAAATTATTATGTTTATCAGGAAACACCATATGATTTAAGTGAAATGCCGCCTTTTTTATAACTTATTAAAACTTATAATATGAGAAAGGAGAAATGCTTTAGTTATTAAAAACATATACAGATATAGCCAAACGTAATTAAATGTATTCAAAGTCCGGCGTGACTATAAACTACTTTTACCTTTTCACCGGAAAAGGTCACGGAATAGGCGGAAAATAACCATTAACAGGGCGAAAGGACTGTTATAACTATGGAGTAGTATCCTGATGGTGCTTATTGGTGAATGGAATAAAAAACAAATATAGAATTTGATAAATAAAAGAAGAAAGGAGAAATGCTACAACCTATAAATAATCATTTAAAAGATTTTATAGGTATGTACCGATGGCTAAGTCGGGAATTTACGCCTTGGGAGTGTCACATCAAACGAGAGTAGTATGTTTCTTGGGACTACAAAATCGGACACGTTGAAGAAGGAAAAGTCTTAGTATGGATATATTTGTCCATATTTTAAGTAGCAGATTAATATGGATTTAAGTTTAAAAATAAAAGAGACAGTGGACTATATAAATAGAAATATGAAATCTACACCTAAAGTAGGTATTATACTAGGTTCAGGACTAGGGAATATGGCAGATGAGATTGAAGAACCTCAAATTTATAACTACAATGAAATACCACATTTCCCAGTTTCTACAGTAGAAGGACACAAAAACAGGTTTATTATAGGAGAACTTGAAGGTAAATCTATAGTTGCTATGCAGGGGAGATTCCATTATTACGAAGGATACTCAATGGAAGAGATAACTTTTCCCATTAGAGTCATGAAGAAATTAGGAGTAGAAATACTTATAGTTACCAATGCAGCCGGTGGATTAAATAGAAACTATAGAAGCGGAGAGCTTATGCTTATAGAAGATCATATAAATTTATCAGGTCAAAATCCACTTATAGGAAAAAATTTAGAAGACTTCGGAACCAGATTTCCAGACATGTCAGAGGCGTATAATAAAAAACTTAGAGAGATAGCGAGGCATTCAGCGTTACAATTAGGAATACAACTTCAGGAGGGAGTATATGCCTATATGAGTGGACCAAGCTATGAAACTCCGGCTGAAATAAATATGTTAAGTATATTAGGAGGGGATGCAGTAGGCATGTCTACAGTTCCTGAAGTAATTGTGGCAAATCACAGTGGAATGAAAGTTATGGGAATATCCTGTATAACTAATATGGCAGCAGGTATATTAAAACAACCTTTAAATCATGAGGAAGTTATAAAAACTTCTGCTATTGTGGCTAACAGCTTTAAAATACTTTTGAGAAAGATATTAGGAGAACTATAAAAAGGCACTAAATCTAAAGATTTGGTGCCTTAGGCATCTCTAAATTAAACCAGGCCGTTAAAATAATTTTATTTTCAATTATAGCAATAAATGCTTGTACCTCCTGTTTTTTCGTGATACCATAGTACAGTGAAAGTTAATTTGTCCAAAGGCTGACAATGCTGACACCCCCATCGCACTCTGTGAAAGCGATTCACACAAAATTAAAAATTTTGGTTCTCTGCTTTTCTATCAAAGTGAGAAGATAAGCATTGCTATGCCCCTGGATGAGTTCTTCCCTTAAAGGATAACGTAGTCTAAGTGCTAAAGACACTAAGAATACTGTTATATTTCTATTGTGTTTTTTAGGAATAAAAATATTTAAGTCTTTATTAATAGGGTTAACTGCAGGAATAATAATAAGTATTTTTCTTCAAAAAGTACCTGTGTTAAAAATTTTCAGTTATATATTATTTGGATATAAAGGAGGCACTACTTCTTCACAGTTAAATAAGATATTAGTAGGAGGAGGTATTCAATCAATAGTTAGTATATTTCTTATAATAATGATGGCTGTTGCTTTAAGCAGTATATTTAAAGGTACCGATCTTATAAACCCTATGATAAATAAGATAATTTCTAAAGTAAAATATAAAGGGGAAATTATTGTGAAAACCGGCATTATAAGTGCTATATTGACTATAATTTGCGATCAGAGCATGGGACTTATAATACCAGGGGGACTGTTGAGAGATAAATATAAAAAATTTAAAATTGAAAGTTACGTTTTAGCAAGAACCATATCCGATACGGGAATTGTAGTAGCCCCTCTAATACCTTGGAATGGAAATTCATTGTTCATTTTGGCGCTTACGGGAATATCATCAATTAAATATGGTCCCTATGCATTGTTATGTTATGTGTTACCGATAGTTACATTATACTTGGAATTTTTTACAAAAAAATACTCCTGAAAAAGAGCTAATAAATTGTAGTAAATGAAAAATTTAATTTTTTTGCCTAATATGAGTAAGTATTAGAATAATGCACTAAATAAGTATATTTTATAGTTGCAGAAGGATAAATCCTTATATATAATAATAAATAGGTAAATTTAAAATTGTGGAGGTGTATATTATTAATAAACTTAGTAACTTAAATGAAGAAATTAAAGTAGAGAAAGTTAGATTGGTGGGAGAAAATGACAGTGTTATTATAAATACTAAAGAGGCTTTAAATACAGCAAGAGAAAAGGGTATGGATTTAGTGATGGTTTCGCCTCAGGCTAAACCCCCTGTATGTAAAATAATGAATTATAGTAAGTTTGTTTATGAGCAATCTAAAAAGGCGAAACTAGCTAAAAAGAATCAAAAAATTGTAGAGTTGAAAGAAATTAGATTAAGTGCTACTATTGAGGAAAATGATATAGAAATTAAAGCTAATAATGCAAAAAAGTTTTTAACTAAGGGCAATAAAGTTAAAGTATCTATAAGGTTTAGAGGAAGACAAAACAATTATACAAATTTGGGTAGAAATGTTTTGAAGGCTTTTTTAACTAAGGTTGAAGAGGAGGCGTCCGTGGAAAGGCAACCTAAATTAGAAGGTAATAATATGTTTATGATTTTGGCTCCTAAAAAGTAGCAGATCTAATAAAAATAGAAGAAGTGGTATCAGGACTTGATGATTAAGTCCTGATTTTATTTTATTTTAGAATACCACAGGTTTTACCTGTGGTTCCGGAAAGCTTATAGCTATGAGTAGGAAAAAGAAAA
>NZ_JBJHZX010000031.1:0-53721 GCF_045310515.1 Candidatus Clostridium eludens
TTCAAATCGTCTTACACTTGATATAGCTACAGAAACCATTGAAAGATTAATGAAGCAGCATAAGAATTTATTGCATCAAGATGCATTCATCCATTCCGATCAAGGAGCTCATTATACTAGTCCAAGATTTCAAAAACTTCTCAAAAAATATGAAATTGGTCAATCTATGTCTAGGCGTGGAAACTGCTGGGATAACGCACCGCAGGAATCTTTCTTTGGTCATATGAAAGATGAAGTAGATTCTAAAAATTGTGCAACCTTTGAAGCACTAGAGCTTCTAATTGATAATTATATTGATTATTACAATAATTATAGATATCAGTGGGGATTAAAAAAACTGGCTCCTGTTCAATACAGAAACCAGCTTATAATTGCCTAGCTTTTTTCAAAATGTCCTTGACATAGGGTCCATTTCAAAATCCGGCTAGGCTTTTTAGTTTTGATATTAGTGCTAGGCTGTATTTTTTGTATGAATTGCTGTTTTACCTCTATATAGGAGAATCTCTCTAATAGGAAATGAATATTTCTTAAAGTCCAGGTGAATATATAAATATGAAAATATTTATATGAGGAGTATACTATGACAAGAAAAATTATAGAAATAGTTTTTAGAAGTGTTTCTACTTATATTATTCTATTAATTTTAGGAAGAATAATTGGGAGGAAATTGATATCAAGGATAACATTTTATGATTTTATAGTTGGGGTTGCACTTGGGTCTATTGCAGTAAGAATAGCATTAGGTTCACAAGAATCGCCATTTTTAGCTACAATTTCAGTAATTGTTATTACTATATTAGTTGTTATTACAGATTATTTAAGTATTAAAAGTTTTAAATTTAGAACGTTAGTAGATGGAAAACCTGTGATATTAATAAGTAATGGAAAAGTATTAGATTATAATTTGAAAAAAATGAAAATTGCAATAAATGAGCTGATGATGCAGTTAAGAGAAAAAGACATATTTAATATAGAAGATGTAGAATTTGCAGTCATAGAAAATGATGGCGAATTAACTGTACTTCCCAAAACAAATAAGCAACCAATAACAACTGGTGATTTAAATATTTCAATAAACTATACTGGTTTGACGAGTGACATAATTATCGATGGCAAAATAATGTATGATAATTTAAAATCAACTAATCATGACGAGCAATGGGTTATAGAGCAGCTCAAGGCTCATAATATTTGTCATGTGAAGGAAGTTTTTTATGCTGGTGTAAATGCTGCAGGAATTTTATATGTTTCAACAAAAACAAAGAAATAAATTAAAGAAGAATTTAGATTATCTGGTTAAATAAAAGGTTGTTATATAAAATATTTATACTCAATTATTTCGGAATATTTTTATTTTATACATTCATAATTATACAAGCAAAAAATAATGAAAGTCTAGTAGGATCCGCTAGAGTGTTTTTTTATTTTTTGTAGAATACTAGAATGAATATAGAAATAAATATGCGAACTGAAAAGAGGTGGCTTATGTGGTTAAATGAAGTTTAGACAGCAAAAAGCCCTGGCACCTCCAAGGCTTTTATAGATTAAGGTAAGACATAATCGAGTAGATTTAATCTTGATTTAAAGCAGAGGTTAGAGAACTTATAAAAGATATTGCCAGGGTCAAATTTTGTAACATTAAAAATGTGTATTTTACCATAAAAGCTATGATATAATTACTATAAATAAAGTAAAAATAGTAATTTTTTATAAATCAAGATTGGGGAAATTTAATTATAATTTCATTGATATTAGCAAATTTCCTCACACATATATGCAGATATATACAGGAAAAAGGAGGGGTTTTATGGTAAGTAGTACATCAATTATGTTTTTGGTTGTATCTCTAATTATTTCAGTTGGGGCACCTGTAGGATTGCTAGCTTATTTTTATAAAAAGTACAAAATATCGATAAAAAGTGTATTGGTGGGCGTATTAATATTTGTGATATTTTCTCAAATTTTAGAAAAATTATTACATTACTTTGTATTAACAAAGAACCTTCAGACGGCTGTATTATTAAAAAATCCATGGTTATTTATGATTTATGGAGGACTTGCAGCAGGAATATTTGAAGAAGTAGGTAGATATGTTGGCTTTAAGTTTTTACTTAAAGGCCAAAGAGACTGGAAAGATGGAATTGCTTATGGTATAGGTCATGGGGGAATAGAGGCTATATTAATAGGTGGAGTGGGAAGTATACAGAATATAGTATATTCAAATTTAATAAACTCTGGTACATTTGAAAAAGTTCTTAGTGTCAAAGTTCCTGCTAGCATGTTAGCAACAATAAAAAATAGCTTAGTGAACACTCCATTTTATATGTTTGGGTTTATTGGTATAGAAAGAATATTGGTATTACCATTACAAATAGCTCTATCGCTGGTTGTATTATATGGAATTAAAAAAGACAAAAAAATATATCTTTTATATGCAATAATAATTCATGCAATAATTGATTTTCCAGCTGCTTTATATCAAGCAGGGAAGGTCAAAAGTATATTTTTAGTAGAGGGCGGAGTTCTAGTAATTGCTATTATATCTTTAATTTTCATTATTAAATCAAAGGGTCTGTTTAACAGAATTTCTTCTGAAAAGGCGTGTTAAGTGCCGTGTATAAATTTATATGTATTTCATATTATTCACAAATAGTTAATTAATATGTCATTAAGTTGTAACAAATACCATATATAATTAAAGATGTCCTAAGGAAATACCTTAGCGAAAATGAAAATAATGTATTTACATAGATCCCCTTGAGAAGTAATAGTAATTATAGGTCTTGTGTCTGTGGTTGCAGGGCACTCTAAATTTAAATGCAACCGCCAGAAGTTGATTAAATTAGACTCCTTAAAAAGTAAAAGTGTTAAAAATAAGTACCCCTCATTTAGGGTGCTTATTTTGTTTTTATGAAATTTACTATTAGACATGTACAAATTATTATAGTTGCACCTAATGCGTATAAAGTAATTAATATTACTTCTGAAATCAAAAATCGAGGAGGGAATGAGAAAATATTGTAGAAAATAGTTGGAATCGGTTATATAATGTATATACATATCGTTTAATTTATGTATAGGAGTGTGATGATATGCCGAAAAGAACAAATGATAACGTACGAAATAGAGTAAGCCAAGATTTCTTTTCTAATTTTTATAAAAAAGTTTTTGGTGTATATAAACCTATTGCAATGCGTCAAGCTTTAAAGATAGCGTGTATTTATTCTTTAATCGGCAGTCTATGGATACTGCTGTCTGATAAATTAGTTGAGTTTCTAATTAAGGAACCATCAATAATTTTTATAGTAAGTATTGTAAAAGGTTGGGTTTATGTATTTGTTAGTTTTGTACTACTATTTCTACTTGTACTTACTTCAATGAAGAAAATTAGTGATTCAAAAGATAAAATAAATGATGAGTTGAAAGATAGAATTATGGAGCGTACAAATCAGTTATATGATATGAATACCATATTGATGAGAGAGATTCACGAGAAAGAACGGATTCAAAATGAATTGAATAGGGAAAGGATTTTGATGGAAGCTATATTTAATAGTGTTCCCGGGATGATTTATCTATATGATGATCAAAATAAGTTGGTAAAGTGGAACAAGAAACATAATGAGATAACAGGCTTTTCCTCAGAAGAGCTTGCTGTCATGGGCCTATTGGATTGGTATCGAGGAGATAAAAAAAGCCAAAGATCAGTTTTGGAAGGAATAAAAATGACCATGAAGAATGGATATGGAGAGGCTGAAGCTGATTTACAAAGAAAAGATGGCAGTAAAATACCGATGTATTTCACTGCCAGTCCTGTAAAAATTGAGGATAAATTATATTTCGCTGGTATAGGAATTGACATCACGGAGCGAAAGCGGTTGTATGAAAGGTTACAAAAATATCAGATTCTTGCTGAAAAAGCTAATGATGCCATATTGTTTATAGATAAGCAAGGAAATATTATTGAAGTCAACGATGCTGCAACAAGAATTTATGGTTATACATATAAAGAATTTTTATCAATGAATATTTTTCAGTTGAGACATTGTGATAAATCACACCATATAATTAAACAAATGGAAATAGCAAACAAAGAAGGCATTATATTTGAAACTGTTCATTATCTAAAAAACGGTACTCCTATTAATGTTGAAGTAAGTTCCCAAGGAACTTTTTCAGGGGATAAAAGTATTCTTCTTAACATTGTGAGAGATATCACTGAACGTAAAAAAGCTGAGAAAAAAATCATTTATTTAAGTTATCATGACCAGCTAACGGGATTATATAATAGAAGATTTTTTCTAGAGGAACTAAAGCGACTAGATATGCAGGAAAATTTTCCTTTGACTATTGTTATGGGAGATGTGAACGGATTAAAGCTTATCAATGATTCCTTCGGTCATGCTATGGGAGATGAGTTCCTTAAGAAAGTATCAGAAGTGATGATAAGAGGATGCCGAACTAATGATATTATTGCTAGATTTGGGGGTGACGAATTTGTCATTCTATTACCGAAAACAGATGAATATGAAACAGAACAAATTATTAAACGTATAAAGGACATAGCTTTAAAAGAAAAGATAGACTCTATTGATATAGATATTTCTTTTGGATATGGAACTAAGAATAATGAGGAAGAAAAAACTGAAGAAATTTTGAAAAAAGCTGATGATAATATGTATAAGAGAAAAATCTTTGAAGGTCTGAGTATGAGAGAAAGAACTATAAGTACTATCATTAGTACACTGTATGAAAAAAATGAGAGAGAAGAACAGCACTCTCATAGGGTTTCATCATTATGCAAA
The DNA here is from genome assembly GCF_045310515.1 of Candidatus Clostridium eludens. NCBI lineage: Bacteria > Bacillati > Bacillota > Clostridia > Eubacteriales > Clostridiaceae > Clostridium > Candidatus Clostridium eludens. Next base: position 4,806 of record NZ_JBJHZX010000031.1, read on the forward strand.
AGTATGGGTGAAGTTCTTCATTTATCTGAGGGTGAGATTAGGGAACTTAAAACTGTTGGGTTGTTTCATGACATAGGCAAAATAGCTATAGAAAAAAATATACTTAATAAGCAGGGAAAACTAACGGAAGATGAGTGGGAGGAAATAAAACGCCATCCAGAGATAGGATATAGGATACTTGGTACTGTAAATGATATGTCACAAATAGCGCAGTATGTGTTAGCTCATCATGAGAAATGGAATGGAAGTGGATATCCTAAAGGTTTAAAGGGAGAAAAAATACCCCTTCAATCAAGAATAATTGCAATAGCCGATGCTTATGATGCTATGGTTAGTGATAGAAGTTATCGTAATGCTCTATCAGAGGAAGCTGCTATAGAAGAATTAAAAGCAAATTCAGGTATTCAATTTGCTCCCGCACTTATAAGGATATTTATTGAAAAAGTATTAAATAGACCATTCGATTAAAGGGAGCACATGTTGAGTGTGTGGTAAGAATAGATAGGGAATCTATAATGAAAATTACAAAAATTTTGAAATACCACGTAAAAACACTGTAAAATTCAAATTTGAATAATACAGTGTTTAAATAAATCATTTGCTTTTTTGATTATGACGTAATCTTTTTATAAGGCAATATATTTTAGACGCTGGGGTCCAAGTCCTTAATGAATTTAAATTCATAATTTTTATCTGAGAATACCTTTAACAATTGATGAAGGGGTGACTCTTCAGAATAAGTATAAGTAGGATACCCTGATTTGTCCTTTGCAATTTTAATATATTCAAATTCAATATTAGGATGATAGAAAAAACTAGCCAAAGTTTTTTTTGGTAATATATAAATTCTATTAATCATATTATTTATATATTTTGCACCATCTACATAATCAAGTGGAGTAGGAATGAAACTTACTGTTTTGTTTTGAATTTTTACTTTGCTTATTACTTTTTCATTCTGATAATTATATGCTTCATACATATAATTAAAATATTCACCTATGATTGTTTTTTGTAACTTTGTTGCATCATAATGAGGACTTTCAAAAAAGTGTATGGGTATGTCTAGTTTTTTAGCACAATTTATTGCTAAATTAACTCTTTTACGAACAGATTTTTCACTAGCATTAATTTTGCTATTGAACTCAATTCCATCCACACTTTCCTCTTTTCCTTGTTGGTGTGTGTATCCATGTAAACCCACCATCCCGTTTCTATCTATAAGGTAATCAAGCGTAAATATAAAATCTGTATTATACATACTGATCAGAGTAGAGGGATCATTATCAATACCGTTTGCAGGATTCATATATCTAGGAATCCAAGCAACATGAAAAGGGACATTGTCATGATATAAATAATCTGCTATAATTCGAAGTTTTTCCAATGACTCTGACGTTGCATATCTTTGACCAGCGGTAATATCCTCTAGTCTAATTAAAGCTGGCTTGCCATGTTTTTTCTCAGTCCTTTGTGATGAAATACCTAAATTATCAAATAAGGACAGTGTTTTTGTTTCAATGTTCCAATCTGTTTTCAAATTAAATAACTTAGTGAAGTCAAAAAGAGATAGGTAAAGGATATTTTCTGATGTAATAGCTTTTTTCCGTAAATTATACTCTTTATTATCTTTATAATAGGAGTTTTTTAATAGGTTAATTCGTACAGATTTATTATTCATTCTAACAACAGCATTATCTTTTGTTAACTCTGCATTACCATTTAACAAATAACATATTTCAGAAACTGGAATATATAATCTATTATTATCATTATATATAGGAAGTTGAAGGCTTAGAGGCTTCATTTTAAAATTCAATCTTATATTTTCTTTTTTCATATTTAGGCCTTTAAAAGAGCTGAATTTTTTATTAGATTGCTTTAAAATGTCGCTTATGTTATTTTGTTTCGACAGCTCTTTATTTCTTAAGATACATGCACCCAAAATGGTAATAATAATACTTGCTAACAATATCAATTTGAATTCAAGAGTACCTTTAAATTTATCCTTTGTTTTTTTTATGAACATTATTTATTCATCTCCTGATTGATTAGTAAAATATAAATGTAATATATTTATATTTTACATTTATAAAGATATAATACTCTTTATATTTATACAAATGAAATTTATCAATTGAAGACTTAACTTTGATTATTAATCTATCTTTTAAATATGTTCCTACAATCACCATAGCTGTTAAGCATAATGATGTAGTGATAGGAATGTAACAGCAGCTCTTTCACCCTTTGTCACTTTATTATCTTTACTACATATTTATATACTACTAAATAGTGATTTCACAAGTGATTTTACAAAGGAGTGAAAATATGAATTTTCATGGATTAACAGGTAAAATTATAACCCCTTCTGATAGGGAATATGATATTTTAAGACTTGAATACAACCTAGATATAAACAAATTTCCATTGGCTATCGTTTATTGTTATGATCCTACAGATGTATCGAATGCTATAAAATGGTGTAGAAGCAATCATGTAGGAATCCGCATTCGTACTGGAGGTCATAATTACGAGGGTTATTCAACAGATACAGCTGTTTTAATAATAGATACAACTTGTATGAACAAAATTTATATTGATACTAAGCAGAATACTGTAAAAATTCAGGCCGGTGCAAGGTTAGAAAGTATATACTCAGAACTTGCCAAGCAGGGCTATGGTTTTGTTGGTGGAACATGTCCTTCAGTTGGAATTTCTGGCTTGGTATTAGGTGGAGGAATTGGTTTGTCATGTAGAAATTTCGGTTTAGTAACAGACAATCTTTTGGAAATACAAATGGTAAATGAAAAAGGCATTCTAATAACAGCGAATAGATGTACTAATTCTGAACTATTCTGGGCTTGTAGAGGAGCTGGTGGTGGGAATTTTGGAGTAGTGATCAGCTATATATTTAAAGTTCGTAAAGTAGATAAAATTACTCTTATACAACTTAGGTGGGATGCAGTTTCGAGAGAGAAGTTTTTTGACTTATGGCAATATTGGCTAAGAACCGCGGATAGAAGGATTAGCTGTTTCGCCGGTTTTAATAAAGAAGGTATATATCTGAATGGATTTTTCTATGGAAGGGAATGGGAGGCTAAAGAGATCTTGAAAAGATTTTTATTGCTTCCTGATTTATTGAAAAGTTCTTCAATAAAATATGTTTCTTTTATTGATGCCGTACAAGCTATTGGTTCTTTTTATGGACCACCGAATAGGTTCAAAGCTACTGGAAGATTTGTATATGAAACTTTATCTGAAAGGAACATCAAAGAATTGGTTGAGTACGTGGATAACAGTCCAGGAAAAGACAACTGTTATATTAGATTATATTCTTTGGGTGGTGCAATAAAAGAATTACCTAGTAATTATTCAGCGTATTATTATAGAAGTGCAAAGTATATTGTCGGTATGACAGCCGATTGGGAAAAAGATGATGATGCAAAGATCTATAAAAACTGGGTTTCGGAGGTTCTTCAGTATGTTAAACCCCTAACAAATGGATCTTATGTAAACTTTCCTTATGCTGAGCTTGAATACTATGGATGTGAATACTATGGTAAAAATTATCACCATCTTAAAAAAGTAAAAACAATCTATGATCCAGATAATATATTTAAATTCCAGCAGTCAATAAAACCTGATGTACTTTGCAGATAACGTCAGTTCGACGAAACTTTATATGGAAAATCTTTTAGAATGTTAGTTTAATCAGATAATTTTAAATATGAAAAATCCCATCAAAAATGTTTTATTATAATAAGTGGAAGATAAAACAAAAGGATGGGGTTTTCATGTAAAACTTGTATATGTTAGTAAATTCCTTTTATGGAGCCCATGTTAAATTCATTAAAAAATTCTCTTTACAATCAATAAATAAAGAGTTATTATTAATTAATAGATAATATCCATATTTAAGGAGGGTGAAACTATGAGAGGAATTGCAGGGCTATTAGGTTGGATTGGTGCATGGGGATATGTTATAGCATTACTTAATTATTTTATGAAATATATAAATAAGAAATATATAAATAAATTATCAAAGGAAAAAGAGCAGTATAAAAAAGTATATAGATTTATAATGAGATACGTAGTTAAATATCATAAGGTTGCAGGAGTAGTTGCTTCAGCGGCTGTGATACTACACCTGTATTTTATGTATACTTTTATTGGAATATCAATACCAGGACTTGTAGCAGGTGCAACAATGTTGATGGTGCTTGTTTTGGGGGCATACGGTATTTTTATAAATAAAAACTTTAGGGGATCATGGGTTAAGGTACATAGGGTCTTAGCTTTTACTTTAATAGTATTGATAGGTTTTCATGTTATTTTTTCAAGAGTTTTATTAATTCGTTTATAGATAAGATTATGTTTAAAGTAGAGAGTTCTTAATAGAACTCTTTTTTATTTTCAAAATAAATGGGTGGTATCATGGGGTGGAGCTTTAGAAAATGTTATCTCATCAACAAAACTATTTTTTAACTATTAAGGTGCCTCAACTCTTTAGAATATCGTTGATTTGGCAGCTCCATTCCCACATATTTCTTTTCTACCATGCAAGAAATAATATAAGAAAAGACAAATGAATTCTACTGCTGCCATCATTATGTACAATCCACGATAGCCTATTAATGGGACAAAATAACCTAAAATGAATGGTCCAATGCCTATGCCTAAATCTTGAAAGATAAAATTAGTAGAAGTTGCTAATCCTATACGATTCTTTGGTGAAACTTTTACTGCAATTGCTTGAACACTGGAGGAAGTGGTACCATATCCAAGACCAAATAAAGCTCCAACTAATAAAAGCGAGAAACCTTTATGAGTTTGACTAAGAATAAACAAGGCTGCAGCGAACAATAATATAGCTGGATACATAACAAAATTTTCACTTTTTTTATCGAACCATCTGCCAGTAAAGGGTCTCGAAACCAAAACGAATACTGAATAAACAACAAAAAAAAGACTGCTGGTATCAACTAAATTAATTTCCTTAGCATAGGAAGTAATGAAAATAAGAATACTGGAGTAACCAAGAGCAATTATAGCAGCAATGATTGAAATTGGAATAGCTTTAATTTCAAAGAAATTGTGCAAGGAAAGACTTATCCTTTTTTCTAATTGTTCTTTTTTAAATCCTAATTTTGGAACCTTTACAAAGAATACAGCAATAAAACTAAAGGCCAGGAGAATAATACAAACAATGAAATTCATGTAAAAGCTTGCGTGTCCAGTTATAAACATTCCTAAAAAAGGTCCAATTGACGCAGCAATAGTAAGACTTAATGTATAATATCCGGTACCTTCCCCTCGACGTTCATTTGGAATAACTTTTGCCACAATTGTTCCTGTGGCTGTTGAAGCAATTCCCATTGCAGCACCATTTAAGAAACGATTAATTAAAAGAAAGCCCATACTATTTACTAAAATATATAAGCATGTAGTAATTAAAAAGAAAGTAAATCCTATATATAACATTCGTTTCCATCCCACTTGGTCGATATATCTTCCAGAAAAGATACGTGAGATGAGTATTCCTATAACAAATATGCTGGAGGCCAAACCAGCTTGACTAGGTGAAGCATGAAATTTTTCCGTTGCAAATATGGTGATAGTTACCATCAATAAATAATATGTAAAATAAAGAAAAAAGTTCGCAGTGGAAATAATCAAGAAATTCTTTGTCCACAATTCAGGCTTGTTCATTTTTATTTCTCCTTTTCATTTGTAATATTCTCCTGTATTTTGGCTAGTACTTCGAATACAATGATTTGGTCATCTTCAGGAATACCTTTCATAACACTGTATTCTAATTCTGTTATTTTTTTACGGCATACGTGATAAAGTTCTTCTCCTAATTCTGTTAACTGAATGATTTTTTCACGGCGATCTTTACTTGATACTGCTTTCACGATTAGTTTCTCTTCCAAATAGTGGACTCTTCTCGTAATGCTAGGCTTTTCTATATTATAGTATTTAGCAATGTCTACAAGAGAGGACGGTCCGTTGATTTTTAAATAAAAAATAACTTGCCATAGAGAGTGAGTAAGTTCATATTTACTTAGTAACTCGTTCAGCTTACTTACAAATGGTCGATATAATGGGAAAAAACGTTGAAATAATCCTTGCATTTTCTCTCCCCCTAAAAATATAATTACCTTTATTAACTGTTGCCCAAGGTAATTATACTCTTTTTTTATTTGATGTCAAGCAACTGAATAAAACAGTCATTACTAAAGCAGCCTTCCATATGTTTGTTGCCTTCCTATATAGTAAAGAGACGTATTTCTTATTCTATTATTTTGTGTGAGTAACACATGATGTACCAACGACTTGACCACGTGAATTTAATACATTAGATAAATTTGGTATTAAATGCCTAGTATAAGCTTTCTTATTACAATATATAATAAAATTATTAGTACATTCAGTATAACTTCCATATTGTTGTTTTGCACTAAAGTGACAGTTAATGTGAGTTAAATATTTGGCAAAGGGAGGCCAATTAATGTAGCAGTATTATTAAATGGCTTTGATGATATTTACATATTTTACTAAAATTGAAAGGATATTATACAAAGTGAGGTACAATATATTGAAGAGAAGAAGGTTTATAGAGAGAATTCTTTTTGTAGTGGTAATTGTTTTTATATTTAATATAAGTGAATATCCTGTAAAATCAATTTCAAAAGTTAATTCAAATAAAAGTATTTCTATATTAGTAGACATTAGTGAAGAGAGACTTTATTTGATAGATACAGAGAAAAATATAATTTTAAAAAAATATACTATAGCTAGTGGTAAGGTGGAAACACCTTCTCCAGTAGGTACATGGAAAGTTACTAGTATGGGGAAGTGGAGCGGAAGTTTTGGCACAAGGTGGATTGGATTAAATGTACCTTGGGGAATATTCGGAATTCATGGAACAAATAGACCCGGCTCCATTGGGGATGAAGCTTCTCATGGATGCATTAGAATGCGAAATAAAGATGTGGAAGAGTTATATGAATATGTGAACCTAGGAATGATAGTGTGCATATATGCTGGACCATATGGTCCTTTTGAGAAAGGATTACTAACTCTAAAACCTGGAGATAGAGGGGCAGATGTTTTAGAGGTGCAAAGAAAAATGAAAGAAAAAGGTTATTATCCGGGAAATTTAGATGGCATATATGGGGAGGGGATGAAGCAGTATGTAATAAAGTTTAGAAAAGATAATAAACTTACAATTAGCCATAATATAGACTCGGAGTTTTATGAAAAACTAGGAATAAAATTAGTAGATTAAAAATATCATGTCATCCTAGTAATAAGTATAATCCCTGTAATTGGTGATATGTAGCCCATAACTATTAATAATAAAAAACCTAGTGGGAAAAATAAAATGGAACCTATATAATAGACACTTTAAAAAAGACTATTTATATAGGTTCTTTTCTTGTACAATAAAGCAGAAAGGTTGTGAAAAATATGAGTAAAAACCTCTTTTCTGATGAGGAAATTGAAGTTTTATTAAAGAATAAATATGTTAAATCTATAAGTAACCGTGGGATTACATATACAGATGAATTTAAAACGTTGTTTATCACTGAGTATAGCATGGGAAAACTACCTGCTCTAATTTTCCAAGATGCTGGATTTGATATAAGTGTTATTGCACTATAGTGAATACGAAGTTGTGCATGGCCAAAGTGTGTATATACGGTTAGGGTTACTACGCCTGTATGCCTGTTGTGGCTATCTATACAGGCAGTGATTGTACCATGCCATTTAAGGCTGATAAGTACAATTCGTCCAACATGTGATTCTATAGCTTCAGGACTGACGTTTGATCGTCTAAAGTAGTCACCGTAATCGTCATAGTAATCGAAAGGACAGTAATAATTTTCCACGTGTTATTTCTCCTTGTATTTCTCGCTTCGATATTTATATTATGCTAATATGATATTTTGGGGAATTAATTAATTTAGCTTTTAATAGAATTTTTGATAGTAGCAATTGATAAAGCTGCTCTAAGCTATATTTTTATTTTTGTAAAATATTAAAAGTATACAAACTTGTATGAAAATAACTGCAATGCGTATTTATCAGAACTTTTGCAGTCTATAAAGATGAAGTTTTATACATGGATTTAGTGCTAGTATAGTTACATAGCGGACTTAAAAATACCCATTATATCTACGAAAGTTCCTTTCCTTGGATTTACAACAGAATCGATATCTTTTTCAGCATTTTTGGAAAGTAGCTCTAAATCATTTTCATTAACTCCAATGGAACTGAGATGAGTTGGAAGACCAATATCTTCGGATAGATTCTGAATACTATGCTTAATTTTATTAATAGCCTCTTGTTTATTATTTGCTTTTGCACCTATAGCTTCACTGATTTTAAGAATTCTTTCTTCTGGTATTGACACAGCATTAAACTCTAACACGTGAGGTAGTAGAATTGCATTACAAGCTCCATGAACTTGCCTATAAAATGCACCTATTTGATGAGACATGCAATGAACATATCCTAGACCTGCATTGTTAAGAACCATTCCGCCCATAACATTAGCAAACATCATTCTTTCTCTAGCCTCCAAATCATTACCATTTTCATATGCTCTCTTTAGATATTTAAATACTAGCTTTACAGCATTAATTGCCAAGGCATCTGTAACAGATGAGGCCTCAGTGGAAACGAAACCCTCCATTGAATGGGTCAAAACATCAATACCAGAACTAGCTGTTATTTCTGGAGGCATGGTTGGCATAAACCTAAGATCATTTACAGATATTACAGGCATCATTTTGGGATCTACGATGGTCATCTTTACTTTCCTACTTTCATCTGCTATAATCGCAACATTTGATACTTCAGCTCCTGAGCCAGAAGTAGTATTTATTGTTATGACTGGTAAACTAGGTTTTGTCATTTTATTATATCCCTCATAATCTGCAATAGAGCCGCCATTGGCGGCTGCAATGGCTATACCTTTTGCACAATCGTGGTTGGTTCCACCTCCGATGGATATGATAAAATGATAATCCCTTTTTAATATGTTCAATCCCTTTTTAAAGTATGTGAGAGCATCTTCTACAAATGAAATTGTACAATCTGGATGTAATATACCGTCAAATATATCATAAGAAATAAACAAGTCTTTTAATATTTTTTCAACTATTTCAACATAGCCAAGATTTATTATATTTTTATCTGTAACAATTAGGGCCTTGCTTAATTTATATGGCATTAGCTCTAGTGGTAAATCTTTAAGCGCACCTACGCCAATAAGATTTATCGTAGGTGAACGAAAGTCATGGGTATTTTGCAATATAATCCCTCCGAATCACAAACATATATTAGTTTTATTATTTCTGTTCAGTAAATTGATTATGTATAAAATATGGATTATATGAATAAAAACAAACTGGATGTAATAAGATCATGCTAATCTGGTAACTATTTAATTTCTATTAATTTATTGGATATTTATTTTTAAGTATAGTAAAATCTCTTATATTTAGTAATAGTTTAGGATTGTCGGTTATTATGCCATCCACACCCAAATTAATTAGCTTATGCATAGAAGTTTGACTATTGACTGTCCAAATGTATATTTTTTTATTAGAATTATGAATGTTTTCAATTAAAGTTTTTGTTACTAAATTTTCTTCTATACTATAAAAATTTACGTTCATTGAATACAAATTCATACAAGGATTGGTTACTATATAGCCTATAATAATATTAGGATCTAATTCTCTTATATTAGTTAAAATATTACAGTTTGAAGACTGGATGATACAGTGATTAGTAAAATTATTTTTTTTAATAATATGAATAACTTTTTTCGTTAAATCAGTAGTGTTACCGTAAGGCTTAATATGTATAATTAAATTAAGCCTTCCTCTACTATATTTTACCACTTGCTCTAGAGTGGGAATTTTTTCAACCATATAGCCAGGAAGATTTAATGCTCCTATGTTTAATTCCTTAATTTCATTATAACTTAATTGGCTAACTTTTTTATTTAATCCTGTTAGCCTTTTTAAGGTTTTATCATGCATTAATACTACTACTCCATCTTTTGTTTCTTGAACATCAATTTCAGCATAATTTACTTTATACTCCACAGAATCCTTAATTCCACCCATAGAATTTTCAGGCTGATCTATAAAGCACTTCGCTCTATGGGAAATAACCTCTAATTTTTTTGAATTCAAGATATTATTTATTTTGTTTAAATGATTCTCAAATGTAACTATGCTGGATTTTGATGATGTACACAAAATCATAGATAAAATAAGTGAAATTAACAGGCAGCTTTTATGAGTGGCTTTATTCATTTTGATTTTTCACCTCTAGTTGTTTGGGTATAGTATTATACCATTAATTTAGAATAGGAAAGAATTTAAAATTAATAGTCATTTATGTGTATAAGAAAAAAACGTATATCTTTATCTCCCCATCCTAAATCCCATGGAACGTGATATCTGTCCGTTGTATGAGAGTTAACTAGAGGATATTTGTGGCTATCAAATCCTGTTACCATTCCAAAATGATCTATATTTCCTCTTCCATTTTCATAAGCTATTAAATCTCCAAGCTGCAAACTATTAACTATTCCATTTGACATACCGGGTTGGGAAGTTGTTAATTCATTAAAGGTTCCAATTTTTATAATAGTTCCTCTACCACTATATAATAAATAATTTTTTAGACCATCTGCATTTGCCCACGCTGTAGTACCAGGGTGCCATACGTCATTGATACGCATTGAGCCGCCTTCTTTGTCTCCTAGTATCTGAGAGGCAAAGTTAGTACAATCTCCCCCTACACCATTGTAGTCATCATATTTTTTATTATATTTAAAATTGTTACCACTTCCCCAAGCTGCTCCACAATATTTATCTGCATATGCTATGGCCTTTTCTCTATTGTAGATTTTTTTATTAGGATTAGTTGTATACATAAAATTTTTTATACATAATAAGGTGTTTTTTAATAAATTAATATTACTATTTAAGTTAAAAGTATAGGATTGCAATGAATCTTCAAAACAATCGGTATACCAGTCACTCAGTATAAGCCATTTATTATTTTTCTTAATTAAACTTGCAGTATGGCGTATGCCTACCCCAAATGAATTTAATGGAGTAACCGGGGGTGTTCTGTATGCGTAATCAAATCTATAGCTTTCCTCAAGAATTAACTTTAATGCATTGCCAGAAGATACAACTTTTTTGATTCTTACAGTAGATGTGATCTTTTTGAATTCCATATCCCTTTGAGCAGACCAGTCTTTTAAATATTTAATCCTTTTTATTTCATGATCTAATGCATATCTGCCACTTGGCTTAGAAGTATCATAGTAATTACTTAATGTTGAATAATCACCAGTTGTAAGAGCAAGGCAGCGAAAATTATATATTTTTTCAATTTCTACAGCTAGTTCATCTTTATTTATGTGGCTTATAGATTGAAAAGCTGAACTTTTATGAATCGGTAAAAGTAAAAATATAATCATAAAAATTCCTATTTTTACTGACATATATTTTAATTTTAGCAATATATCCCTCCTAAAATATAGAATAATGATGTATTATTCAGTATCCCTAAAAACTTCTATAGAATATATGATTAGAGGTTTAGTACAAAATTATGTTAAGAATATATTGCCAGTCATTATATTAAGTTTTTTGCTAACAATAATTTATGTATGTTTATATAAAAGTTTAATTATTTAGAAGGTGTATAAATTGAAGATTAAAAGATATTATTTTATAGTTTGTTTAATATTTTTAAGCATTTTTTTGATAACCGATTGTATAGGTTTTCAATACAATGATAGGCTAAATGTTAGAGCGGCATCGAATACGGCTCATGATGAAAAGGTAATATATTTAACTTTTGACGATGGGCCTAGTGTAATCACAGATGAAGTTCTTGATATATTAAAAACAAATAATGTAAAGGCAACATTTTTTTTAATAGGAAATCAGATTGAAGAAAATAAATCAACTGTAAAGAGAATATATGACGAAGGGCATAGTATAGGACTTCATACCTGCAGTCATAAAATTAGGAAAATATATTCTAATCAGAATGCTTTTATAAAAGAGATGAATAATACACGAGAGGAGATAAATGGTGTCGTTGGGATAAAGCCAAATATAATAAGATTTCCTCAAGGTAGTAGAAAACATTTAAATAAAAGTATGCTGAAAAAATTGCATGAATATAATTATAAGGTATATGATTGGAATATAGTTATTTCTGATGGGATAAGAGCAAAAACTCCACCGGAAAAGCTTTTTAGGGAAGCTACAGGGGGTAAAGATAAACCCAACCCTATTATATTGCTTATGCACTGTGATTATATGCACAAAAATACATGCATAGCTCTTCCTGGAATAATAAATTATTACAAGCAAAATGGCTACGAATTTAAGATCATTACAGACGATACTCCAGAGCTATATTTCCCTATATCTAGGAAAAGAAATATGGCTGCTTTTAGAGGAATAGTATAATTTAAAAGTATATATTCTCAAATTAAGCCATAGTGAGATTCCTCCTGCGGAAGTTGGATTTGTACGGGAAATATTATTAAGAAAATGATTGAAGCTTATGAACAGGGGTTAAGATAAGATATGACAAAAGCCTGGGGTAGATAAAATTAATCTGGGCTTTATTTTCATTTAAAAGATTGAGAAATTATTTTAAAAATAGTATAATTATTTAATTCTAATTAGATTCTAATATATGTGTAGTAAAATATAAATATTAAAATGATATAGTAATAAAGTTAAAGGTTTTAGATGTTGGAATATTGAGGAGAAAGCAAATGATATTTTATAAAAAATTTAATAATACTCTATTAAGAATGAATATATTCAGCAAAGAAAATAACGTATTTCATAAAAGTTTTAAGATTGGGATATTGCTAAAAGGAATTGATGGTGTGTTAGAAATAATAGGTGGCATACTACTAGTATTTTTGAATCCTAGCAGATTAAACAAATTGGTTGCTTTATTAACACAACATGAATTATTAGAAGATCCTAAAGATTTTGCTGCAAATTTTGCTATAAGATTAGGCTTAAATTTTTCTGTTAGTAGTCAACACTTTGGCATTTTTTATTTAATATCACATGGAATAATAAAACTGTTTTTTGTTACTATGCTTTGGAAAAGAAAAATTTGGGCTTATCCTCTTACTATAGTTTCTCTTTTGTTATTTATTCTTTATCAAATATATCACTATATGATTAGTCATTCAGCATGGCTTATGGTATTGACTATTTTTGATATCATAATGATAATGCTAATATTAATAGAATACAAATTTAGAAGAAATAATACAGCTAGATGAAGATTATTTCTATAATAAAAGATACATAAGTAATAATGTTGTGAATTATAAATCTTTTTCTATATCTTTAATTTGCTTTTTAAGATTGTCAATCTGATCCTTCTTATCTTGAATTGATTTTAAGCTTTCTTGCTGAGCTGCAATGGTCAACATAGTTCCACCAATTGCTGTGATTAAATTTCCTAGTACATTTATTTCACTTGCATCTTTGTTCTTAGATAGTACCACAGCTATAAAAGTGCTAAGTGCTGCAAGTTGATTTGGATCTAATGAATTTAAAGATATCACTTTAGTCACCTCTTCTGTATTATATGTAATTGATAGAGGTTTGGATGATATAAGTTGTATTTTATTTATTTATTTATTTTTTTTTTTTTTTTTTTTTTTGTAAAATGTTGGAATGAATGTAGAAAGTGACGTAGAAAAATGTACATAAACCCGCAATGTAGGGAGATATACGTGCGTTAGAAAATAAGAGTAATAGAAAGCCTGTACCTTTGGGAAAGTAGGCAGGCTTTGTTGAGAAAAGTGTATAAATAACAAATATATAGCTAATTTTAAGGTTTTTTAGTTATATTTTAGAGTATATACTAGTTAGCTTCGGAGTTTTTATTGTATAAAAATTTATACCTGTTTTTAGAGTGAATGAATGGTTTCCAAAGCAACTCCTATCATCTTTGTAAAAGTTGTTTGTCTTTCTTCTGCTGTAGTTAATTCTCCTGTTAATAAATGATCACTTACCGTTAATAATGCTAATGCCTCTACATTATACTTAGCTGCTATAGTATAAAGTGCTGCTGCTTCCATTTCAACTGCTAAGCATCCAAACTTAGCCCACCTCTTCCACTCTTCTGCATTATCATTATAAAAAGTATCTGTGCTAAATATATTTCCTACCTTTGGATCAAAACCTTTTTTTACTGCTATATCATAGGCCTTTTTTAATAATTTGAAGCTAGCTGTTGGAGCATAGTTCATCCCATTAAATCTAGTCCTATTAATGTTAGAATCTGTGGATGCCGCCATACCTATTACTAAGTCTCTAACTTTAACCTCTTCTTTGTAAGAACCACAAGTCCCTACTCTGATTAAATTTTTAACACCATAGCTTTCAATTAATTCATTAGTATATATGGAAATAGATGGTGATCCCATACCTGTTCCTTGGACAGAGACTTTCATTCCTTTGTATGTTCCAGTAAAGCCATACATTCCTCTAATTTCATTGTAACAAATTGTATCTTGTAAAAAGTTTTCAGCTATAAATTTAGCTCTTAGGGGGTCTCCTGGTAGCAGTATACTTTCTGCTACTTGTCCTTCTTTTGCATTAATATGTATACTCATTTTTTCTACCTCCGAAATTTTATTTAGATTATCTTTTTAAATTGTTATATGTATCTAAAAAGTATTTTAAGGTTATAATCCTTTTTTTGATATCGTGTTTCCAATTGTCAAGCTGAATCAATCCTATATCGGTAATACTATATATTTTAACATTACTTCTTTTAATAGTATCCTTTGTAAAAAGTCCCAGAAAAACAATAACAGCTTTGAAAAAATCATGGAAATCTTTTGAGAATATTCTACCATTATTTTTATCAATATTACTGATTATAGGAATTATGCTTACTATTTTAAGCCCTCAGATTATATCAAAGGTAATGGGTTTAGCTATAAGAAATAAGTTAGTTTTCAAAATAAATCTATTTTTTTATATGTTCATTGCCCCATTCGCTCATAAGTTCAAGAATTGGTATTAATGTCATTCCTTCTTCCGTTAAGAAATATTCAACTTTAGGTGGAACTTCATTATATTGTTCTCTATGGATTAGATTGCTGATTTCAAGTTCTTTAAGTTGTGTGCTTAATGTCTTATGAGCAATGGGCTCTAAACTACTCTTTAATTTATTATATCTTATTACCTTAGCTTTATATATTTTCCATAGTATAATCCACTTCCATTTTCCCTCAACTATAGACATTGTATAACGCATTCCACAAGATCCATATTTATCTTCAAAACTATTCATAATATTGCTCCTTTACTTACCTTATAGTTAGTATATAACGAATAAGTGCATACTTACTTTCTTTCTTATTATGATATATAATTCATAGCATAAAATCAATTAAGCATGTAAATGGAGGTAAAATTAATGAAAGTAATAGCAATTAATGGGAGTCCTAGAAAAAATAAAAATACAGCTACTCTTCTTATTAAGGCCCTGGAGGGAGCAGCTTCATGTGGTGTTGAAACAGAGCTTATTCATCTTTATGATCAAAATTATAAAGGTTGTGTAAGTTGTTTTGCCTGTAAGTTGAAAAACGGAAAAAGTTATGGGAAATGTGCCTTAAAGGATGATTTAACACCTATTCTTGAAAAGGTTTCAAATGCCAATGCAATTATTTTTGGCTCTCCAATATACTTACACTCAGTTACAGGAGCTATGAGATCTTTTTTAGAACGACTCATATTTCAATATTTAGTCTATGATACAAATCATTCAAGTCTTTTCAAAAGAAAAATACCCGCTGGATTTATTTATACAATGAATGTAACCAGACATCAGTTTAAAGCTGAATATGAAGATGAACTTAAATCTCTACAATCATGTATAGAAAAAACCTTTGGTTCTTTTGAATCCTTAGTTGTTAATGACACATACCAATTTGATGATTATTCAAAATATGTTGCACCATTATTTGATGAAAAGAAAAAAAGAAAAATTAAAGAAGAACAATTTCCTCTAGACTGCCAAAATGCATTTAATATGGGAGTGGGATTTGTTAAACAAGCTAATGCATGAAAGTAAAAATGGCTTGATAAAATTAAGTCATCATATATTACAATTAATTCTTATAACGTGTGGTAGTCACAACAAATCTTCCAGTATACTTGTGGCTCCTGGGCTAAGTGGGGTTCCAATGTGAGAAACCTCAAATAAAAATTATACCGTATGGGAGTATATCATAAGATAGGCACTGTTAAATCGGTGTCTATTTTGTTTACAAATAGTTAATCATTATGCCATTAAGTTGTAACAAATACTGCATATAATTATAAGTGTTCTAAGGAAACAAGCCTTGATATTAAATAAATAGTTCGTAATCAATACCCAAAATGTAAATTTTAAATGGTGTCTGTGGTTGCAGGGCACTCTAAATTTAAATGCAACTGTCAAAATATAACAAAGCAATAATCAATATTAATTTGTCTCCTTAAAATAATGTGTATATGTAGAAGTAAGTACCCGTCATTTAGGGTGCTTATTTTTATTTCAAAAACCTGTTAAATGGAATATTGTGGATAATGTGGATAAGCTGTGGATAATTTATGAAAATAAAGCATAAAATAATAAATTAATATTAATATTGGCTGGAGAATGGTTATGGGATAAGGCTAATTCCTATCTATGATAAGAATTAGCCTTTTGTGGATATAGATATGTTGGGGGCTATTTTTGGATTTTATCATTTTTATCATGGATAACTAATTTAGGTTTTTCATTTTCTGTCATTTTTCTAGCAATGTTAATGGATTCTTGTTTGGTATTGGTGGTTTTAGAATCATTGATACCTAGCATCTTCCATATTGCAGAATCTGGGTTGCCAATAATATGTGAGTTGCCCATTGTAATCACCTCCCTTTAATACAATATTCAACGTAAAGTAGTAAAATTCCTCTCAGAATTAGTATGACTCCCTGGGAGTTAAGAAAGCAGCAGTATATATTGAGAAGATTAAAGGGATAAAGTATAGTATAGACAAAGTTTTAAGTAAAATCAATTTTAGATATAAGTATTCAGTTCAAAAGAGTGTGGCCGTGAAATATGTGGCGATACTTACTTATGATGATTTTTTTCTTGTATTAAAGTAAATATTGTGATGTAATGTATGAAATAAAATTTTTAAAGAAAGGAAATTTTGAATGACAAGGAAAAAAAGTAAGATAAATAATTTATTTAGACGGCTATTTTCAAGTGTTTTGATATTAATAGTTATTTTTAGTGGATTCATCTATTATAAATATTGGCCAACTGTTAAATACTTATACAACGATGCAACTATAAAAGTAAATAATTGTTCCGAATATACTTTTAAAGATAAATCAGATTATTTGAATAATACAGAATCATTATATTTACAATCAGCACGAATACCCAATGATGTAAAAAATGCTTTTGTTGCTGTTGAAGACAAGGATTTTTATAAACATGGAGGGGTGAGCATAGAAGCAATCTTTAGAGCTATATATTCGTTTTTCGCCAACAATGGGAATATAACACAAGGAGGAAGTACTATCACTCAGCAGCTGGCAAGAAATGTGTTTTTAAATTTTGATAAAAACTACCAAAGAAAATTAGAAGAGATGTTCATTGCTGCTAAACTAGAACAAAAATTTACAAAAGACCAAATATTAGAATTTTATGTTAATATTATTAATTTCAGTAATGGTGCTTATGGTATTAATTCTGCTGCTAAAAAATTTTTTAATAAGGACTGTAGGCAATTGAACCTCTCACAATTGTGTTTATTAGCTGCCATACCTAATAATCCTGAATATTATGATCCAATAAATCATTTAAATAATACCTTACAGCGAAGAGATCTAATATTGGAAAAGATGAAAGAAAATAAGTACATAACAGATGAACAATATCAGAATGCACTTAATTATAAAATAGTCTTAAATTTCGGTAATAAGTAACATAATGAACTGGGTGCTATAAATAAAGGGGGGTATAATAGTGTTTTTAAAATAGGCGAAGAAGTTTTGAAGCCTATCAATAAAATACTCAATATATTAACATTTCACATAGGAAAAACATAGGTATAACGTTGGAATAACATGGGTGTTGCATTAAATTGCCATAAAGGATAACTACAATTTAAGTAAAGCAGCTGCAATAAACATTTAAAAATTTAGGAGGTAATAAAAATGCTAAAACTGAAATATAAAATAATTTCAGCTGCAATAATTGCAGCACCATTGTTAATAAATACAGGGATTGGCACAACAGTTCATGCGAGTCCTGCTAATAACAAACCAGCAGTAGTTTGTAAATCTAAACAGAAAGTGCCTGCTAAACCAGCACCAAAAGTAGTGAATAAACATAAAACTAAGGCAGCGCATGCTAAACCAGCGGCAAATAAACCTGCACCAAAAGTTGTAAATGCTAGAAGATAGCGAAGATCTAAGTTTTGGAATTATCATTGAAAAGCATGATCAAGATATAGACCGTGAAAAAGATAGTAAAAAGCTCTGGCTGATTCCAGAGCTTTTTTGAGATTTATGTCAAAAACATAATGAGTAAGATATTAAAGTATTAATATGGAGATTGATACTTTAATATTATAACCAATTAATTGCATTTTTATATTTATTTTAAGGGAAAAAATAAAATCTCCAACTTGGTTTTAAGCTGGAGGTTTTGTTTCACATAAAAAGCTGACCAAAGGCCAGCTAAAAAACTTGGAAAGGATTAATGTTACTTTAATAGTATGACCAAAATTTTCGGATTACATACATAGTTCATAACATGAAGTTCACATTACCATGTCATATAAAAGTCATGATTCTAAAGTATCATTCTTGTATAAAAAATTTAATTAAGAGAAGTATTTAAATAATAATGATATATAATTCAAATTTTGGGAGGACTTTTTATGTGGATAATTATTGCTACTACAGTATATGTTTGTATTATGTCGGTAATTTTGGCACTTTGTAAAGCTGCATCTATAGCAGATGAACAAGATGAAGGAATATACAGCGAGGATACAAAAGAAGTTGATGAAAACCAAAATGTTCGAAACTTATGAACAGGGGTTAAAATAACAATGTAAATGTAATAGAAAAGTTTTTAAAGAGAAGAAGTGTTAAATAGTTATGATATGGTACAATTAGGATGAGGTGTTTGAAATCTAGCAGCTGTTTTTTCACAGGATTTTTATATTTGAACTTATATACTATATTATAGTTATCTAGTATAAGTATATTTTTATCCGATGGCTACCATTGCTAACACCCCCATCGCACTCTGTGAAAGCGATTCACACAAAATTAAAAATTTTGGTTCTCTGCTTTTCTGTCAAAGTGGGGGATAAGAGGTGCTGCGCGCCTGGATAAGTTCTTCTCCTAAAGGATAATGTATTCTAAGTGCTAAAGACACTAAGAATACTGTTAATAAGGTTCAGCTGGAGAGAGTCATCCTTATAAGTAAACTCCATCTGAACCTAAGAATCACTTGATATACAAACAAAGATTTTAAAATACTTATTATAAGCACAAGAAAGTTAAGGGGGAAAGACTATGGCTGTAAGAGAAATATTATTATTAGGTAATGAAAGGTTATATGAAGTATGCAGAGAGATTTCAAAACATGAAATTGACAAAGCAAATCAAATAGTTGAAGATCTGCATGATACGATAATGTGTTTTAAAGAAAAATATGGTTTTGGAAGAGCCATAGCAGCACCACAGATAAATGAGATGTATAGGGTAATTTATATGAATTTTGACAATGATTCTATTGTATTTATAAATCCTAGAATTGAATTTTTTGATGATGAAAAATTTGAAATGTGGGATGATTGCATGAGTTATCCAGGTTTAGAAGTAAAATTAAATAGATATAAAAGGTGTAGAGTATTTTACAGGGATTTGAACTGGAAAGATTGTGTTATAGAGTGCCAGGGAGATTTAGCAGAGTTACTACAGCATGAATATGATCATTTAGATGGTGTATTAGCGGTACAAAGAGCAATTGATAATAAGTCATTTAGAATAAATAAAAATAAGTTAGCTTGTTTTTAATATTCATTAAGGAAGTACAGGCTATTCTTTTATTATTGGCTCATTCAAAAAATAAAGAAACCAACATAACCAGTTATGTTAATGACTTTAATTTTTCAAATAACTCTGTATGCTTTTTCTTTAAATTAATTATCTTAAAATTATTATTAACAAAAGTGTGTAATGTGCTTCCTTTTGCAATTTCCTTTTGGTCATTTTTCCTAATAACTGAATAATTAAATTCCGCTTTAACTGGTGTTAATTCTTTAATCCAGGTCTTTATTATTAATTCATCTTCGTATTTTGCGCTCTGTATGTATTTGCAGTTACTTTCAATTAGAGGAAACATTATACCGTTTTCCTCTATTTTTGAATAACTTATACCAGTATTTTGTATAAACTGTGTTCTAGCTTCTTCAAAGTATATATAATAGTTAGAATGATGCACTATCCCCATTTTATCAGTTTCTACATATCTAACAATTACTTTTGTTTCATTTATATACAAGCTCCATACGTCCTTTCTATTACAGAATTATTACATATAATATTATAACACTTTTCATTATAAAGAAGAATCCACTAAATAGCTTGTTTTAATCATAACTTATAAGTAAGAAGGTAAGTATAAATGCGGATTAATTTATACAAATTTATGCATTATATGCAAGTTGTTGGCCTTTTCTTCTTTTTTGGAGGATTTATTTGTTTTTTGAAGAAATAATATCTAATATATATTGTGTAAGTGTAAATTTTTGCGAAACAAATGTTATGAATATTTTGATAAGGAGTATCCATTATGAAGAAGTACGATACTGTTATATTTGATTTAGATGGAACATTACTTAATACACTTGAAGACCTTATGGATAGTGTCAATTTTGCATTAACACTGCATGGTTTTCCGTGCAGAGAAATGTCAGAAATCAGGAGTTTTGTTGGTAATGGTGTAGCTCGTTTAATGGAACTTTCTATACCTGATGGAATTAATAATCCTAAATATGGAACATGTCTTGAAGATTTTCGCCAGCATTATTCAGAGAATATGCAAAATAAGACTAATATGTATGAAGGAATTATGGAACTTTTAAAGCAATTATCAAAAAAAAATTATAAGATTGCAATAGTATCGAACAAATTTGATGCAGCAGTTAAGAAACTTAATAGAATCTATTTCGGAGAATATATAAAAGTAGCAATTGGAGAATCAGAAAATGTTTCTAAAAAGCCAGCGCCTGATACTGTATTTAAAGCACTTGAAGAACTAGGCTCTATTGCCAGTAAATCAGTATATGTAGGTGATTCAGAAGTAGATGTTAAAACAGCTAAAAATTCTGGAATTGTATGTATTGGTGTAACATGGGGATTTAGAGGCAGAAAAGTTTTAGAGGAGAAAGGTGCAGACTATATTATTGATAAACCAGAAGAATTATTAAAAATAATTTGTTAATAATATAAAAAGATATATTCATAAGTATTATGAGAATAAATATGTAAAGGGGAGATCATTTAATGAATAAATTTACTTTAATTCAAGAAGAATCAGCACTAATAGTTATTGATATTCAAGAACGGCTAGTTCCGGTAATGTCCCATTCCCAGAAAGTGATTGAGAATACTAATATCTTATTATCTGTTGCCAATAAATTAGAGATTCCCATAATTATCACTGAACAATATCCAAAAGGCCTTGGAAAAACGGTTCCAGAAATACACTACAATATTAATGAAGTATCAGTCTATGAAAAAATTACGTTTTCTGGCTGCACTGATGAAGTAATTAATACTTTAAAGCAGTCAGGAAAAAAGAAAATTATTATTACAGGAATGGAAACTCATATATGTGTTTTTCAAACCGTTAGAGATTTAATTGCTCATAATTATCAAGTGTTTGTGGTAAGTGATGCTGTATGTTCTCGTACAAAAGAAAATTACTTAAACGGTTTGTCTCAAATGTCAGCAATGGGGGCTGTGGTGAGTAATACCGAAACGGTGCTGTTCGATCTATTAAAAATGGCAGGAACACAGTTTTTTAGGGAACTGTCGAAGTTAATTAAGTAGAAAACAAAGTTGGCATCTAAGAGGGTTATGAATTACACCTAAATAAAGTTACTATTCTCTATCTATTTTATTTAACTCTCTGTGCAGACGTATAATCATATAGTGTTGCTATTTTTACTACATCACCAGTATGAGGTGCTTCCACATATTTTCCATTTCCTATGTACATACCTACATGATAGGCGGGAGTACCCCAGAAAATTAAATCACCAGGCTGCAAGTCATTTCTGTCTAGTATCTTCGTTCCAAAACTTTGCTGATCCTGTGACACTCTAGGTATGCTAGTTCCAAAATGGCCATATACATATTGTACAAATCCAGAGCAGTCAAATCCAGAAGGTGTAGTGCCTCCCCATACATATGGAACACCAAGAAAAGATAAGGCGTAATCCACAATGCTATTTCCTGTATTCATGATGGAGTTGTCTATATTACCTGAATCTGCATATTTATTCTGAGCTATAATCTTATCCAAATCATTGATAAGTTTTTGTTCATTTTCCTTCTGTATCTTCAGCAGATCTGTTTCATCAGATACCTTTTTTGTAAGCTTGTCTAGTTCTAATTTATCGGAATTTAATTTTTTAATTTTATTTTGTAGAATGGATTTATTTGCCTTTAAAGTTTCTATATTTTTACGATCCCAATCCATTATTTTCTTTACAAGATATGTATTTGAAATCACATCTGTGAGATTCTTTGAATCCAGAATAACATTAAGGTAAGCTCCATCAAACCCGTTTACATATAGTGCCCTAATCCTTTCATTTGACATGGTGCTAAGATTATTTATATTTTTAGATATGTAATCAGTAGATTGTACATTTTCCACGATATCCGAATTAAGTTTTTTTAATTCTTCTTTGTAGCTATCAAGGGCAGCAATATTAGATTCTATCTTGTTGTCCTGAATCTGTATTTGCCTTTCGATATTAGTTTTTAAGTTTGTTATATTTAAAGTATTGTCATCTGTACTTGAAATGTTATTGGTTACATCTGAAGTATTATTTACATTTGAAATATTATAATCTTCAATAGGACTGGCACTGGCATGAAATGTTATAGTGCTTGCTATTCCAAGAATCATAACTGCATACAGTAAATTTTTTCCAATCATTTCTACGCCTCCTTCAGAAATCCATTATAAGTATACCATAATAAATGAAATGAAATTTGTTAATTTTGTAGGAATATTTGGCTTAATCTAGTGTGCTTAAAATACCGTAATATATTTTTCCATATAATTACTGTTTTCTTGTAACATAAATTACATCTCCTAAGAATAGTTTCTCATATATTTTAATGCAGCTTGTTTTTCAATATATAATATTTGCTAAATTTTAAAGTATTTAAAAGGGTTCCATTTTCTTTGTATTGTTGTAAGTTAATTACTTTGGCTCCATATTTCATAAAGGATATATTACTTCAGCAGGGATAAAATATTAATGAACCGAAAATATATACTTATAGGAGGTAATACTTATTATGGGTTTATTTGATAAAATTTCAGGTAATGACAAGGGTAATGATAATAAGAAAAGTGAAGATGCGGGAAGACTTACACTTCATAAGGAAGAGCTTGATATAAATAAAAACAAGGTTAAAAAGGGTGAAGTTGAACTAAGCAAAGAAATTATTGAAGAACAAAAAACGGTTGATGTTCCAGTTAATCATGAAGAAGTTGTTATTGAAAGAAGAACATTAGATAATGAGGTCAGCGATGCACCTATTAGTGATGGAAAAACCATACGTATTCCAGTTAGCGAGGAACAGGTTAACGTGGATAAGCACACAGTGGTAACTGGAGAGGTATCTGCTCATAAACGTGAAGTGGAAGAAACAAGGCGGGTGGATGAAAAGCTAAAAAGGGAAGAAGCTCGTATAAACTCAAATGGTGATGCAAATGTAGTGGATGACAATACAGATAATGGCTTCCGTTAAGGGGGTTATAAAATAAATTAAAAAACACCTCTAAAATTATACATCAGATTTATCCAAGCATGGTAATTAGCTAATACTCCCATGTTATTCAAGGTAGGAGATAAGCACTGTTATGTGACTGGATAAGTTTTTCTTAGGTTCAGATGGAAAAAAGCATTTTCTCATAAGCAAACTCCACCTGAACCTAAGAATCACCTGATTAGGTGTTTTTCAGGAGGATACAGAGTATGTTAAACAAAAATGTAGGCGGTGCAAAGATGCAGCTTCGGAAAGAACAGATGAAAATATCAAAGAACAAAATACAAACTGGTGAGGTATCCATTCATAAAGAAGTTTTAACTGAAGAAAAAAATATTACTGTACCTGTAAAACGGGAGGAACTTGTTATTGAAAAGACTGTTTATGATCCACAATTTCATAATGAATCAGCTCATACTGAAACTATTCGAATACCTATTAGTGAAGAACGTATCGACATACACAAGCAACCGGTAACATTGGAAGATATTTCAGTTAGTAACCATCAATATAAAGAGGTAAAGCATATAACTGAAACACTAAAAAGGGAAATGCCTCACATTAGTACTAAGGGTGATGCAAAAATTGTGGATGTTGATCAGAGGAATGAATAGATGCCAAGTGCATAATAAATATTTGTTATATATGGTACAACCTTTCATCCTTAACCTCATATAATGAAGTACACAAATGAAAATAACAAAGTAAAATAAGGGGATGAGAAAATGAGTACTAGACATTATGTTTTATTGGCTACAGATGGGTTCATCGAATTGCCATTAGATGGCGAATTATGTACAAAAAACAGAAAAGAGGTCTATATTTTTGGATTTATAGGTGGACTTTTACAGGTAGACGGAGTAAAAATAGAAGAAAATGAATATTTAGATTATGAAAATCCAAAGAATTGGGAGATACTTTTGAGTAAAAAAGGTACAGCTACTGTTCCTTCTCCTATGATTTGGGGCGAAGTAGATGACCAAATATATATTACGCTTATTAATATTGGTATGAAATATCGTCCAGACCTTACAGATTTTCATACAGTTCATATGCATGGTGCTCACGTTGCAACACAGTTAGATGGTTTCCCAGAGAGTTCTTTTGGGGTTCCTATGTGGGAAGAAACCACTCCACTTACCCCCCCACCTAAGGCAACCTATTTCTTTCATCCAGAAGATCCTGGAACACTAATGTATCATTGTCATGTAGAAGCCTCTGAACATGTTCAAATGGGAATGTATGGAGCGCTGGTTATTTATCCTTCAATGGAGAGTTTGGCTAGAAATGGAATTACTAAATCTCATAGATCTGGACGTTGGAAATTAAACGGTGAAGTACAACGCCATATTCCTAGAACTGCTACAAATCGAAATTTTGCTTATAATAATATTCACAGCTATTTTGATAAAGAGTATGTGATGCTTTTATCCGATATTGACTCATTATGGCATGAAAGCGTTCGTGAAAATATTCCTTTTAATGCAGTGGATTTTAAACCAGACTTTTGGCTAATTAATGGAAGAACTTTTCCAGATACACTCCTTCCACATCCTTTAAGTGTTGGTAGTGATCAAAATCTTATACAAATTAACTATGAATCCTATGTTCATGTAAAAACCAATGAGAAGTTCTTGCTTCGAATGATCAATATGGGTTATCAAGTGGTTCCGTGGCACATTCATGGTTGGCACTTTATGGTGGTAGGTAAAGATGCCCATATAAATCCATTCCTAAAACTTAGTGAAAATAGTGAACATCTTCACCATCAACTGACACAGATGGGTTTTACTGAAACCATTGGATCTGGAGAGACCTATGATTTAATTATTACTGCGGATGATAAGAGAGGATTATACAGAAAGTATATTGTTAAGGGTCAGGCTGGATTCCCTTCTCTTTGTAAGCAGCTTAGAGAAATACAAAGCATAGATCCTTCTGCGATATTTGATATTCCAGAAGAACCGGTACACTGCGATAATCCACAATTAATAAACTATATAGAAATTTGTAAACAGCCTCCTGGCGATCCAAATGATCAGTTCTTTCCACAATTTTATCCAATGCATAATCATGACGACTACAAGGTTACCAATAATGGAGTATATCCAGGTGGCCAATTAACATTTATTCAAACAGATGCACCAGATAAACAAATGTAGAAAGAAATTTAGAATTGTGTAGAGCACTTAGGTGAAAATCTAGGTGTTTTTTATTAAAAAAAATAAAAGAATTTATTTTATATTGATAAAGTTTTTTAAAAAAGATACGATTATATATATGTATATGCATGTGTGTATACATTAAGTATATAAATAGAAATTATATGCTGCTATCATTGCAATGCAATTTGGCAGCAGCTCTCAAAATCTCATTTTTTTATTACACATATTGTGAACTATTATAGAAGTAAGTACCTAAAATAATAAATGGGTACTTATTTCTATATGTACAAAGTATTTAAAATATAACTGTTAAGTCAGTGTCTAATTTTTATATTGTTCACAAAATGTTGTTATGTATGGTAGCAGGTTATAACAAATACTACATATAATGATTATTATCCTAATAAATAATAATTTAGGTATAAAATCGAGGTGAACCAAAATGTCAATAATTTTGTCTATAGTCCTTGTACCTATAATATTTATTTATATAGTAATATTTGTGCTTTGTAGGATTGCTAGTAAGGAAGAAGATTCAGAATAAAGAATTATAAACAAAAAGAGTTTTAGATAATCTAAGACTCTTTTTAATACTTAAAAATAACTACCAAGAGGTACAATATGATGGCAATAATAAGTATAATAATATATGTATATGCTGCAGTATATCACAGGATTGATGGGTTGGAGGAAAAAATGAATAGGAGGTAATTTTATGTTAAAAGGCATAGATATAAACTCTGAAAAGTGGGTTAATGATTGGGACAAGGTAAAAAATGCGGGAATTGAAGTTATTATAAATAAAGCTACAGAAGGAACTTATTATGAAGATAAGTATCTGTCTTACAGGGTAAGTAAATGTAAAGAATTGGGTATAAATATAGGCGTTTACCACTTCGCTGGAAACCAGGATATACCTAGCGAAGTTAATGCGTTTATATCATATACTAAGGATTATAGCTTAGATACTATTTTTTGGTTAGATATAGAACAACCACCTAGTTCTTATTCATGGAGCTGGGCTGGAAATGACCCAGCTAATTTTGTGAATACTTTTACTAATCTGTTTGAGCAGAAAACGGGTAAGGAAATAGGGGGTTATACTAATAAATATTTTTATGAAACTTTTTTAAATGGTAAGATTAGTTCTGTCCTCAAACTTTGGATTGCTGCATATGGGGTAAATAATAATCCATATCCTCAATATTCATGGCAATATTCAGAAACTGGTTCAGTTGATGGAATTGATGGCAATGTAGATATGAATTGGTTTGCAGAAAATATATTAGTTACTGCAGATTCAGGAGGGGATAGTAAGAAAAAAGTGGAGAATATAATTTGCATTAATAATAGCGTTGATGAAAGGGCCGGAAAATATTTAGCCGATTATTTACAGTGTCCCATTATAGACAATAGTTTAGTTAAGTTTGATTACAGTGTTGTTGAAAATGTATACTGTGTTGGCGGTGGTGAATTTACTGCTTATGCAAAAAAAATAATCAAAGGTGGAGACAGGTATGGAACTTGTCAAGCTGTATTAGATTTTATTAAAAATGCAGGGAAATAAAGTTGGTGTAATTGTAGGCATATTTGGAGCAGCACCTTATTTAAAGAAAAAGAATATTAATGTAAAATCTATAGGCGGAACGGCAAATAGATGCATTATTTTATGATTTTTATTTTTATCACATTGATCACTATATTGCATATTAATTATTATAATGTCACATTATGTAGCTTATTTTTGATAAATAGTAATTTTTTTATTGATTTTGATGATGTGTTGTGATATGTTGTAAACAAAGCTTATCAAATCTATTAAAAATAGGAGGATTGGTATTTATGAGAGAAGTTATAGAAACAACGATATTTACAATAGCTGTATTAACAATTTGGCACCTTATGTTATGGTATGGGGTATATAAACAAAAGGGAAATTAGATAAACTCTAATTTTTACAATACTGAAAAATACTTTAATGTATTATAGTATTAGGATATATAGATAAAAAATAGAATCAAATGGAATAAGAATATTTAATGCAATATTCCAATTAGATGAAAGGCTAACTCCTAAAATAGAAATCGAAATGAGTGGAGGAGAACATATAGACATATCAGCTAAAGTGGTCAAATAAAACTAACACACCAAAAAGCCCTGGTTAATTCCAGAGCTTTTTATTATTATATAGGAATATATTAAATTAAGCTTCTCATAATGTTTAGAAAATATTATGAGAATGTGGATAACTGGAATTTTAAAAGCCTTGACATCTAACATAAAATACTATATAATAATTATTATTAAAGGATAAATATGAAAAACTACATAATATTAATATATGGGGAGGAATTTATAATGAAAAAATTTGTTTGTTCAGTTTGTGGATATATTCATGAGGGAGATACACCACCAGAAAAGTGTCCTGTGTGTGGTGCACCTGCAGATAAATTTGTAGAAAAGAAAGAAGGAGGAGCAATCAGCTGGGCGGATGAACATGTAATGGGTGTTGCTAAAGGTATAGATCCAAAAGTAGTGGAAGAATTAAGAGCTAATTTTACAGGAGAATGTTCAGAAGTTGGAATGTATTTAGCTATGAGCCGCCAGGCAGATAGGGAAGGATATCCTGAAGTTGCAGAGGCATATAAGAGAATAGCTTTTGAAGAAGCAGAACATGCAGCTAAGTTTGCTGAATTATTAGGGGAAGTGGTAATGGCAGATACAAAGAAAAATTTACAGGCAAGAGTAGATGCAGAAGAAGGTGCCTGTAAGGGTAAAAAAGATCTGGCAACTCTTGCTAAAAAATTAAACTATGATGCAATTCATGATACAGTACATGAAATGTGTAAGGATGAGGCAAGACACGGAAGTGCATTTCAGGGACTGTTAAATAGATATTTCCAATAGAAGCCAATATGTTAATTTATTCTATATATAAGGGGTGATACTCGTGAAATATAATACAGGTGATAAACCAGGTAAAGGTAGTTATAAATGTACTACATGTGGTGAAATAATAGTTCTTGAAAAAGATACAGATTTTTTGCCGCCTTGCCCTAGATGTCGTCATATGGAATTTGAAAAAATTTAAATTATGATTGGACTATAAAAAATAAATAAGGAAATTAATTTTGAAAATATACAAAAAATTACTTATGTATTTATTTAAACCAACCGACTATATAATTAAACATATTAAAATTTTAATTGAACTAGAGGAATTGCTGATTGTAGAGGATTCCTCTAGTTCTTGCTTTAACAGCATTTTATTAATCTTAGAGAAGGAGATGAATGTTTTATGAAAAAAGCTAGATTGATATTAAAAAAATTGGAGAGACAAAGAGAGTTATTGGAACGGGAAATGAAGCAAAGTGAAAATTTATCTAACCCTAAAATAATTATTGAAAGTCAAAAATTAGATTTAATTTTGAATGAATATATGAGAGAAATCAATGAAAATCAATATAAAAATATGGATAACAGAGAAAATATATATGAACTTTAAAAGCAATAATGCTCCCCCTAAGGTTAGATGGATTATGAAGTGATTCTAAGATTAAGGGGAGTATCTTTATAAGTAAGGCATATTCCGGTTGTTATAGTTGGTTATGCAGGATAAGATTTTTATCGTAATGATAAGACTATTTCTTCACTTGTTCGAAGCTTACCTATCCTAGGGAAGATGTGTTTACAAACATAATCATGCTCTTCTTTGGTTAAAGCTGTCATTGCATCTTCTACAAAAATTTGATTATAACCATGCTGAAAAGCTTCTCTTGCCGTAGTATCTACGCCAATTCCAGTAGAAATGCCGCATAGTACAATAGTATCAATTCCGCGACGTCGTAACTGCAAGTCCAGATCAGTACCATAGAATGCACCCCATTGTCTTTTGGTAATAGTGTGAGCGTTTTTACTATTTGTTATTTCAGGCACATAACTATCCCAGCCTTTTGAAAATTGTGTCGGATTGGTTTTTAAATCTACACTTGGTTTTAACATATCTTTTCCATCTATGGAGGAAACTCTTACAAGAACTACAAAGCCTCCCTTCTCAGTAAATGCATTAATTAATCTGCTTGCATTCTGAATAACTTCTACACCAGTATGGGGTGAAAGATCCCTATTCACAATTCCATTTTGCAAGTCTATAATTACCAGAGCTGTTTTTTCTGATTTTAAATTTCCCATTTTCTTATCTCCTTTTATATCTTGTGTACAAGGTATTGTAAGCCCCTTGCCATGGTCATTATACATAATAATATAGCTTATAATTTTATCTTATATTGTAATGATTATTAATTTAAGCTAAGCTTTTTATATACT
Source organism: Candidatus Clostridium eludens (assembly GCF_045310515.1). Taxonomy (NCBI): domain Bacteria; kingdom Bacillati; phylum Bacillota; class Clostridia; order Eubacteriales; family Clostridiaceae; genus Clostridium; species Candidatus Clostridium eludens. The sequence continues at coordinate 35,482 of NZ_JBJHZX010000031.1, forward strand.
TTAAAATATACCCACACCGCATTTAGTAGCAGCAATGCGCTTGTAATAAAAAAAATATATCTTATACCTAGATAAGCTGCAATCTGCCCACCCAAAATAGAACCGCCAAATATCCCTAGATATTGGGCGGAGATATTAAAACCAAAAACTCTACCAGTAAGAGAATCTGGCGTAATTCTCTTAACTAAAACATTAACAGAAGGATTAAGCCCCCCCATCGCTAATCCTAGTAGAAAACGAAGACCCATTAACTGCCAAGGATCTTTTACAAAGGCCTGTGGTATAAAAATTATTCCTGCCACTATCAGTGCAACTAATATTACTTTTTGTGCTCCGATTTTATCAGAAAGTTTTCCAAGTCTGGGAGCCGCAATTATATTGGCTAATCCTGATGCTGAGAATGCCATCCCAGCTAGCAGAGCAACGTGAGTGGTATTACGAGATAACTGAGTAATATATACTGTTATGATTGGTTCTACGGAATATAGCGCTAGAGTTAATATAAAAGAGGTTACAAACATTATAATAGTTAAACTTTTGTTTGGAATGATACTCCATATCTCCTTAACACTACTCACCTTTTTATCTTCGTGAGTAAAGGATTCTCTTACAAATAAAGCAGTTGTAATGAATGTAATCAGCATAAGTATACCTGTCATAAAAAATACATTTTGTAAACCAAAGTTTTCTTCAATATAGCCGCCAATCATTGGTCCAAGTAATGCTCCGGCAATACTTGATGTTGATAGTGTACCTAAAGCCCATCCTGCGTGTTCCTTATCCGTCTGAGTTGCAATCAGTGTGGTGCAAGCTGTACTGTAGCCTGTGATAATACCCTGCAATACTCTTAATACTATTAGTTCATATACATTTTGTGCGAAACCCATACTGAATATAACTACTGCCATACCAAGACTTGCTCGCAAAAGCATTGGTTTTCGTCCAAATTTATCAGCAGCGTGTCCCCAAATTGGTGAGAAAACAGCTGAAATTATAAAAGTAATACCAAAAGCAATTCCTGAAAGTTGCTCAATTAAGGCTGTATTAGAGATGCCGAGATGTTTTATATAGAGGGGCAATACTGGGGCAATTTGACTCATTCCTACGCTGGTTACGAACATTCCGAACCAACAAACTATTAAATTTCTTTTCCATATTTTCATAATAGACCTCTTCTCTTTGTCATAACTCAATATAAATAACGCTACTATCTAAAAGACATAACGAAAATGCCAATTGATAAACAACTAAACGGCAATAAAATGTATGCTGCATTATATGTTGCTTTTCAATATTATTATAAATTATAAAGCATAATATGTAAACTATAATTTATAGTTTGATAAATATATTTTTTTATGTTAAACTATTTCTATAAAGTAAAATTATACGAAGGAGTTATAGAATGATGCGAAAACGAAATTTAACCAAAGAAAAAATTATTCAAGTTGCTTTTTCATTGGCTGATGAAATTGGACTTAATCAAGTTACTTTCCCCAAAATTGCAGAAAAGTTGGACATAAAATACCCATCTTTATATAATCATTTTACTAATATGGATAATCTTAAAATAGAAATGACCATATACCTTTTAAATAAATTGAATTTGCAATTAATGCAAAGGTTAATTGGTAAAAGTGGTGGAGATGCTATTAGGGAGTATGCCTACGCTTATCGAGACTTTGCCTTTGAAAACAAGGCTGCCTATGGGCTTATTATGAACATTCCAAGTACAGAAGATAAAGAAGTACATCGTTTAGCCAAAGAAACTACCAGTATTATTCGTCAAATTTTACATTTTTATATTAAAGATGAAACACGTTTGGTTCATAAAAGCCGAGGATTAAGGAGTTTGTTACATGGTTTTATCTCTTTAAATTTCCTTGGATATTTCCAAAATCCAGTAAGTTCAGAAGATAGTTTTCAAGTGATGATAGATGATTTTATTTTATCATTTTCAAGAAATTTGTTTTAAATCTTGTGTTAATTAATAAACTTTTTAGCCTTTTGTCTGTTACCGCAAATGAATTGTACTAATTTATGATTTTTAAATAAATTGAATATTTCCCGTCTATAATGTCAAGTTCATAACTTGGCCATTTTTTGTTTATCCATGATATACATAGTTAACATAAATTTTACCACAACGTTAATAAATTAAATACTGCTTTAGTAAAACAAATTTATGTTATATGTTATAATAGATAAAGTAACTTTTTGAAAAAAATTACGGACAAAAGTGGCTAGCTATGTTAAAAATGCAGGCAAAATTAATAAGAAAATTTGTTAGGTGAGGAGGATGACAATTGAATAATAAAACAATTTTTATAACCATAAAAGAATATGCATTAAGTATTTTAGTAGCTATTGGATTTGCATTTGTATTTCATAGTTATGTTTTTGCAAGAGCAGATGTGACAGGACCATCTATGCAGCCCACATTTAATGATAGGGATGTAATATTTGTAGAGAAAGTCAGTACTGAAATTGGACATATAAATAGAAGTGAGATTGTTATTTTTAATTCTAAAAATCAAAATAATGATACCTATATAAAGAGAGTTATAGGCATAGCTGGGGATAAGATTGACATAAAGGATGGAAAAGTTTATTTAAATGGACAAGCAATTACGGAGAGTTATCTGCCCCAAGGCACTATTACTGAACCTAATTCTTTTAATACAGAATATGTTATACCTAAAGGATATATTTTTGTACTGGGAGATAATAGAGGAAATAGTACTGATAGCAGAATACTTGGTTTGATAAATATAAAAGATGTAAAAGGGCATGTGATTTTTAGAGCTTATCCTTTTAAAAATATTAGTATATTTTAGTGGGTACTTTTAGTATTTATATCCTTCATATTTGTACAAATATGAAGGATATAAAATAATTTTAGCACAATTGGAGAAACTGTATGATTCTTATGGTAATTTGTTTAAATAAAAGTTGATACTATTTTGTAAACTATTAATTTTTCATCAGTTCTCTAATAATAACATACTACAGGAGTACCTATATGTATATTGTCGAATACTGCCTGAGCTAAGCTGTATGGTGAATTTACACAACCGTGGGAACCATTTGTTTTATATATATCTCCTCCGAACACATTTCTCCAGCTTGCATCATGGATTCCAATTCCTCCATTAAAGGGCATCCAGAAACTAACAGGAGAATTGTAATCCTGGCCTTTTAAAGTAGTGTTTCTTTGTTTATCTTCTAATCTGTAAATCCCTTCAGGTGTTGCAGTATTTAGGCTTACGTTACCTGTAACAACATCTCCATCCACTATCAATGAACCATTTTTATAAAACCACAAATGCTGCTGTGTCATATCTATTTCTACATATGTATTTCCAATATCATTGCCAGTATGAGAAACAGCAGTTTGGTTGTATGAGGGCTCTTTCACTATAGTTTGTCCTTTTTTTATTGATTCACTTAAATCTTGTACCTCTTTATCAATATTAATTTGCCATCCATAGTCACCACCGCTAATACTTATAGTGTTTCCTGATGATGTATTAAAGCTTCTTGTTTTACCAGAAGTATTATAAGTATTAGCAAGTGACACTATGTATTCCTTTACTTTTCTCTTATCAAGTGAAACATTAAAATTACTATCAACTGTAACCCACTTATTTATTGCTGAGCCATCTAAAATTTCTTTGTCATTTCCAAAAGTATAGGTGATCTTTGAAGATACATATTTATTGAGCATATCCCTAGCCTTTATAACTTTTTCAGATTTTGCAGTATACTTGGGAGTTACATAACAATTAGAAGACTCTAAATCTATTGTTGAGTCCATTCTAGATATTGCATCTGTCACATGTTTAAGCAAAATATTCTTATCTACTTTATTACCTTTAATTTGATCCACAACAACAAAGGCATTACCTACATATTTGAAACTGGGTTCTTTAGGTTGAATTATATTGCTGTCAGTAAAACAAGATAAATTATCTATTTGTTTTGCTAATCGTTCTTTGTCATATGAAATTTCAGCTGTCATATTAGAATTTTTTGTATTAAAAATTGATGAAATCCATTTCAAAGGGTTTTGTTCATATTTAAACTTCTTAAATTGTTCGTCGGATTTATATTTTAAATTAATATCACCTGACTTAATTTGTTCTTTCTTGTCACCTCGTTCTTTTATATTCAAAGCATATGTATTCAATTCAGATGCCATTTGTGATTTAATTTCTTCCACTGTTTTACCTGATACATCTGTACCATTAATTTTAGAACCCAAATATAAATGGTTCATGAAGTATATTGAAGTCAATAAATATATACCAAGTAAAGCACAAAGAGAAATTGTTATTCTTGTCACAATTTTATTCCGTCTATTTACAAGTTCCATACTATCCTCCTTTCTATAAGCTAATCTTTTATAGTTGTCTTCTACATGATTTTTCTTGAATCCTGTCATATCATGTGTTTTTTTACTAGTAAAAAACTGCTATAGATTTATTATTTAACTTCCTATTATAGATATAGATTACAAACTATGATTATATTATAGATCTCACTTTACTAATTTTCTATAATAATAACAAATTTGTTATTTGTTTATGAATAATTTTTATACAATTTTCAAGTTTTTAGGGGTATTTTCTCCATATAACTTCACAAAATGATAAAACTTATTGTGTCTGATTTTTTGAATGCAGCTTCCAATGAACTAACTGTATATGGGGGACAATAAATTTATAGAAAAATTACAACATTTTCATATGCTATAGTATAAAGCCTTAGTTAAAAACATCATATAGATGATATATTTATAAATGGAGGCGTGAAAAAGGTGAAAGATATAGTTTGTGTTAACAATAGTGTTGATGAAAGGGCTGGAAAATATTTAGCCGATTATTTACAGTGTCCCATTATAGACAATAGTTTAATTAAATTTGATTATAGTGTTGTTGAAAATATATATTGTGTTGGCGGTGGTGAATTTACTGCTCGTGCAAAAAAAATAATCAAAGGCCAAAACAGGTATGCAACTTGTCAAGCTGTATTAGATTTTATTAAAAATGGCGGCAAGTAAAACAAGAGTTAATTAATGATAATATTTTAGGGGTTGTGTTTACAACCCCTAAGAATAACTACGTAATAAATATATATTAATTTTTCAGTTAAAAATCAACCTTTTTCCCACTATACATATACTGTAAGAGCTTTTTCATCTCTTCTTCAGATATTTCTCTAGGATTAGAGCCGGTGCAAGCATCCAGTATAGCATTGTGAGCTATAAAATCTAGGTTTTCATTAAAATCACTTTCACTTATACCATAATCCTTTATTGTAAGAGGAATGTCCATCTTTTTATTCATATCACGAATCAGTTCAGTTAATGAATCTATTAATTTATCTTCATTAGTTCCTGGCAGGTGGATACTTTTAGCTATTTCGGCATATTTTTTCGAACAAGCCTTTTTATTAAAATCTATGACATAAGGCAGGTATATAGCATTGGCACACCCATGAGGTATGTGAAATACTGCACCAGTTTTATGCGCTATACTATGAGTTATTCCAAGGAGTGCATTGGAAAATGCCATCCCGGCCAGACATTGTGCTATATGCATGTGTCCCCTGGCTTCCGTATCCTCTTCATAGGATTTCAATAAATATTTGTGAATCATGGTTATAGCGTGTATAGCAAGTGGGTCTGAAAAATCTGAATGCAAACTTGCAACGTATGCTTCTATTGCATGAGTAAGTGCATCCATTCCAGTGTGTGCTGTGAGCTTTTTTGGCATTGTTTGTGCAAGAGCCGGGTCTATTATAGCTACATCAGGAGTAAGGTTAAAATCAGCAAGAGGATATTTAATCTTAGATTTATAATCTGTTATTACAGAAAATGCTGTTACTTCAGTTGCCGTTCCGCTTGTAGAAGGTATAGCAACAAATTGTGCCTTTTGTCTTAATTTAGGAAGTCCAAAAGGAATTACTGCCTTTTCAAATGTAAAATCAGGGTATTCATAAAATATCCACATTGCTTTAGCGGCATCTATAGGTGATCCTCCCCCTATAGATACTATCCAATCTGGTTTAAAGTCTCTCATTATTTTAGCACCATTCATAACAGTATCAACAGATGGATCCGGCTCCACGCCTTCTATCAATTTAACTTCAATACCTGCTTCTTTTAAATATGCTTCAACTTTAGCTAAGAATCCAAACCTTTTCATAGATCCTCCACCTACAACAACTACTGCTCTGCTTCCGTCTAAATTTTTTAAGTTTTCTAAGGAATTTTCACCAAAGTAAATATCCCTAGGTAAAGTAAATCTCCCCATTTTTTCTCCTCCTTATTATTCAATTACATAACTTTACAAATCTTTAATTTTTCTAATAATATAAAGAAATTACCCAAAACAATTTTAATAAATAAAATGGTATCGTTGTCAATTTAATATATTAGCAAATACTGTGCCAGTACATTTTTTACTATGAAAAGATTGAATATAGGTGGGTATTTTATAGAATACAAATAGTTATTTAAAAAATGTTGTAAAAAACAACATTTTTTAAAGATAACACTGTTGTTTTTTGCAACAGTGTTGCTTTTAAATACACTTTAACAAAAACTAATTGTGCAATAAGTTATTCATGTAAATAATCAAAAGACTAAGTATGCTCATCATGCTTAGTCTTTTGTATTATAAAGTGGTAGGGTAAAGTAAAATAATAATATCTTTTTATACCCAAGTATAATGTATAATATGGTATAAAATATAATAGCAAATACTATGCCAATATGTTTTTTATTATGAAGAGATTGAATATAGGTAGGTATTTTATCCGAACGCTACCATTGCTAACACCCCCAGCTTCTTCAAAGTGGGGGATAAGCATTGCTACGCGCCTGGATAAGTTCTTCTAAGGTTCAGGTGGAGAAAAGCATTTCTCATGAGCAAACTCCACCTGAACCTAAGAATCACTTGATAAAATGCAAATAGTTATTTTAAAAATGTTGCAAAAAACAACATTTTTAAAGATAATAATGTTGTTTTTTGCAACAGTGTTGCTTTTATACACACTTTAGTCAAAATTAATTTGATATTTTTTTATTTTTGTGTACAATGTACTTCTATTTATTCCTAAAATTTTAGAAGCTTTTGATATATTACCATTACAAGTATTTATACAATTTATTATTGCTTTCCTTTCTAATTCTTCTAATGAGCACATATCGTATTGGAAATTTGTAGTATAAGAACTACTTTGTGTGTTTTCTGAAAAATTATTTTGGAAATCAAAAGATGTATGTCCATTCATATTTACAATGTTTTCAATGCAATTTTCTAATTCTCTAACGTTTCCAGGCCAATTATAATTTAAGAGCTTTTGATATATATGAGTATCTATTGTGGGAACAGGTTTTTTGAGTTTAAAGGCTTTCACCTCCAAAAAATAATCTATTAGTATTTTAATATCTATATCTCTTTCTCTTAGTGGTGGTACATATATAGGTATTACATTTAATCTATAATATAAGTCTTCACGAAAAATTCCTCTTTTTACTTCTTTCCTTAAGTTTTTGTTGGTAGCTGTGATGATTCTCACATCGATTTTGATATATTTGCTTCCACCTATTCTGGTGACACAGTTTTCCTGAAGAACTCTTAAAAGATTTACTTGCATATCTAAGGGCATTTCCCCAATTTCATCTAAAAATAAAGTACCACCATTTGCAAGTTCAAATTTTCCTGCACGTCCTCCATGTTTTGCTCCTGTAAATGCTCCGTCTTCATATCCAAACAATTCACTTTCTATTAAGTTCTTTGGAATAGCACCACAATTTATTGCTATAAAGCTTTTATTTTTTCTATTGCTGTTATTGTGGATTGATTGCGCAATAAGTTCTTTCCCTGTACCGCTTTCTCCTTGAATTAGTACGGTAGAAGGGCTGTTAGATATATTTCTCAACTGTTCTTTTAAATTTATCATTTTTTCACTTTTGGCAATTATATCATCAAAGGTATAAGTAGCAGATCCACTTATGTATTTGGTAACTAAGTTATATACATTCTGAATATCTTTGAATGTAACTACCATTCCAGTTATAGTATCACTCTTATCTTTTATAGGGTATACGTTTAAGTTAAACCTTTTCTTTTCATCCAAATATAAAATTTCTTTATCTTCATATACATTTCCTGATTTAAGTTCGTCAAGTATATACTGCCAGTTATATAAAACCTTATGTACATTTTTATCTATAATATATTTTTTGTTTATAGCAAGCATGTTGCATGCGCTGTTATTTATAGCCCTAACTATTCCATTGTTATCTACAGCTAAAATTCCAAAATCCATGGAATTCATAATTTTATTTAAATATTGGTAGGCTTTGAATAATTCGCTTTGAGACTTGTTTAATTTTAAGTCATTTTCAATAGACTTTACTGCTGATACAACAAGACCTAACGTATGAGGGTGGGCTAGCTGCCGTTTCCCAGTTAAGTTAAGACATCCAATTATATTTCCTTGTTCATTGTGGATGACAGATGCAGAGCAGGTATAAATCTGAAAAATATTTATAAAATGTTCCTCGCCTGAAATTTGAACTGATAAATTTTCAAAAAGAGCGGTTCCCATTGCATTTGTACCTGCACTTTTTTCACTCATATCAGCACCTTCTACTATTCCAGCCTTTGCTTGTTCTATTACTATATCTTTGTCACCTATAATAGTTAATACAATTCCGTTTTTGTCTGTAAGATATAATGAAAAACCTGATCCATTTAAAAAATCATAAAGTATTTCCATAAATGGTCTTGTTATTTTCATAATATCGGTGTTTTCTTTTATTAAGTTTCCCAATTCTCTGCTACTAAGTGTTCGTTTGGGCTTGGGTATACCCTTTTCTATATGATATTTAATGCACCTATTAAGAGATCTACTTACTATTTCATTGTGAGTAGATGATTTGAACATTTTAAATTACCCCCTTTGTACATAAATAACTTTCTCATAGCGTATTGTTTATAGTTGTATTTATTTTGATATCATATATAATTTTATCATAATTTAATCATATATATATATGAAAAAAGAACCTGCTGAGGTTCTATATAAATAATATAATTAATACAACCATAGGAATAGCCGCACACAAAACTAATAATATAGGTGATATGTCATCTTCTGGTATGGAATTATAATCTTCAGAACTATTATTAAGTTTATCTAACTCTTCAGCTGGCTGTATTAGAGAATAATTTTCTTCTGTCGATTTTTGTTCTAGAGAGTCTAGGTTTACCATAAATATACCCCCTTATAATAACTTCATATTTAAATAAGAAGTTCCTTTTTATTAATTTTGGTATTTAAGCATACGTTTACAATAATGCCTATATTTTATTAAGAACTTAAAGTGGGTTACTAATTTCCTTATATAATATTATATGAAATTATTCGTATTTTGTGAATATTCTTTAAATTACTCGTAAAATTAACATATCATATGTCTGCAGCTTCAGTGTTATATGAATATCTAGGTATTTGTTAATAAAGACTTAATAAATATTACATTAAATGTTAATAAATGGATGATAATATATTATTCGAAGGGGGTAATATTATGAATAAAAATTTAAAGATGAAATTAATATGGGTAATATCTATGGCAACTATAAGTGGTTTTGTTCTAGCAGGATGTGGTACTTCAAAAAGTACAAACTCTAACAACAGCAAAAATGCAGTTCAAAGTACTTCTCAAAAAAGTGAAAATATAAGTTCTAGCGAAAGCCAAAACAAGAATTCCAATGAAAGTGAAAACAAGGATGCTACTAAAAGCATTTCTGGAAAAAGCAAAAACTTAAGCTCTATACAAGCAAAGGCTAATTATTCTTTTTCTAATTTTGGAATTAGACTAAACAAATTGGTATCAGACAAAATTATAACAACCTCGCAAAAATCGGTAATATTAGATTTATTTAATAAGAAAGAAATAACATCAAGTAATTTTGAATTGCAGCTGAATAATTTAGTAGCAAAGAAAACTATAACAAATTCCCAAAAGTCAACGATATTACATACATTCAAATCAGAACAGGTTCAGCATACAACAGTAAGTAAGAAAAAAATATAAATAAAAATGAAGTTTGAAGAGTTCTGTTAACAGGACTCTTTCTGCATTTACAAAATAAACGAATAAAGTAGGTGGTGACAATGTAGATATATCAAGGAAGAGAAGTACAAATATGATTTTTATAAATATTTGAGGTAAGTATTATATATTTATATAATAAAATAAATATATAGTTATGCGATTATTACATAAAGGAGGATATGGGAATGTCAGTAAAAGCTATGTTGGTTGAAAGGAAAATTGAAATAAAAGCGTATGATATTGATGTAATAGGTATTGTAAGCAATATAGTTTATGTCAGGTGGTTTGAGGATTTACGTCATTCTTTTTTGGATAAGTATTATCCTTATGAAGAAATGATTCAATCCCAAAAATCTCCTATTCTTATGAAAACAGAAATTGAATACAAGGCTCCTCTTACAATATATGATAGACCATTAGGTAAATGTTGGGTGATAAGTATGGGAAGAAGCAAATGGGAAATGGGTTTTGAGATATATTCAGGGGAAACTATGAATTGTTTTGGAAAGCAATTAGGTTGTTTCTTTGATTTAGGGAAGAAGAGACTTACTCGAATACCTCAGAGTATAGTTCTTCAATATAATAAAGAAGTGTCAGGATAAAAGGCCATCTATTAAATTAATGGTAGATAGGCAGATAATAACATAGACAACTCTCTATATGTAGTATATACTATACATATAGAGAGTTGTCTATATGTGTAGCAATAATATAATTATAGATCAATGGAGGTGGGTAAAATGGAATACAATTATATTGAATATGTGCCTATATTTAAAGCACTTGCCGATGAAACCAGATTGAAAATAATTGATATGCTTTCTTGTGGTGAAATGTGTGCTTGCGATATCCTAGAGTTTTTTAATATCACACAGCCAACACTTTCGTATCATATGAAGATTTTAACTGATTGTGATATTGTTAATGCAAGAAGGGATGGCGCGTGGATGAAATATTCCCTAGATTTGTCCAAATTTGAGACACTGGAGAAGTTTATCAAGAATATCAGTAAAGATACTGACAATTGTATATGTAAAAATCTCGGAAAATGTTCAAATACTTCTGAGTGAAAATGCGTTTTATAGGAAATTGGAAGTTTGGGAGGTCAGAAAGTTGGATAAGATTAATCGTTCTGATTCTAAAAAAAAGTTTGAGAAAAATTCTAAAATAAAAATAGTAAGAATAAAACCTAAAAATGCTAGTGGATATACTTCTTCTGAGTGTGAGGCGGCTGAAAATTCCTGTTATTGTGGAAGTGAGCATAAGGAATTATGTAAATCCACTACTAAATATGATAAAAAGTACAAGTGGATAATTGGAGAAATAAGTACTTCACAAGGCTGTGTGCCATGTATTTCTACTAAACTAGGATTTACTGATATATGGGGTACATGGAAAGTACGCTTTGGAGTAAACAGAATGAATTATAAAATCAATCCTGGACTTTATGCGGTAGGAACACCTGATAATACCTCTCCTGTTTTGGTTACAGCAAACTATAAACTGACATTTGATATCTTGAGGAAAGAATTGGAGGAATTCAATGCATGGATAATGGTGCTTGATACAAACGGAGTGAACGTATGGTGTGCAGCAGGGAAAGGGGCCTTTGGAACTAAGGAACTTGTGAATAGAATTTCAAAGGTAAGGCTTTCTCAAATTGTATCGCACAAAACATTAATTCTCCCTCAACTTGGAGCCCCTGGGATAAGTGCTCACCAGGTTACAAAGCAGTCTGGTTTTAAAGTGGTATATGGTCCTGTGAGAGCTGAAGATATAAAAGTATTTCTGGAAACAGGAATGAAAGCTACAGAAGAAATGCGTGAAGTTAGGTTTAACATAATTGACAGGGTGGTTCTGACACCAGTTGAATTTGTAAGTTCTTTTAAAATTGCTATGTTGGTTTTTGGAATAATGTTTCTTATAAATTTATTTGCTGTTAATCCTTTTGGGGTAGTTGATTTTTATGCATTTATAGGTGCGCTACTGGTGGGCTGTGTTATAACTCCTGTATTATTGCCGTGGATTCCAGTAAGGGCTTTTGCTGCAAAAGGCTGGATTATGGGATTAATGTGGTCAGTTATTGTGAATATACTTAATGGTTGGCCTGAAGTACCAGAGTATGGTGTATTAAAGACTATTGCATATTTATTGATTTTGCCATCGGTAGCATCATATTATGCTATGAATTTTACTGGGTCTTCTACTTACACATCTTTTTCCGGTGTAATAAAAGAGATGAAGGTAGCAGTTCCTACAATTGTTGTATCAATAGGACTTGGAATTGTATTGCTTCTGGTAAACAGCTTTATTCATATGTAAGGAGGGAACTATGAAGAATAAGTATCTGAGAAATGTCTGTACGCTTGAGTTTGATTCAGATAAATGTGTAGGTTGTGGAAGATGTATTGAGGTCTGTCCACATAAAGTATTTAATTTAAATGAAGGTAAGGTTGAACTTATTAATAAGGATAACTGTATGGAATGTGGGGCATGTACAAGGAACTGTCCCTATAATGCTATTAAGGTAAAGTCAGGTGTTGGATGTGCTTATGCAGTTATAATGGGATGGATTTTGGGTACTGAGCCTACATGTGATTGTTCCGGTGACAATAGCAGCGGATGTTGCTAAATCAAAGATATTACATGGAAAAAGTTTTGTAACTCCTGATACAGGGGATATTCATTTGATACCTCTAAAGTAATTTATATTTTTTTATGGAATATTTTAAGTGCAAAAATAATACTATAAAGTAAAGAGCCTGGACTTAAAGAAGTTACTGAAATATAAGATTCAGAACTTACTGATAAGTAAAGGCTTTTTATATTTTACCAGAACAAAAACTGATGAAATGGATAATATAAATATTTTGTATTGAATAATGGGTTTTAGGTGTTTACTTTTATTTTAGAAGAGTTTGTAAATGGAATATTGTGGATAATGTGGATAAGCTGTGGATAATTTATAAAAATGAAGTATGTATATCTATAACTGTCAGTGGGAAAAATAGAAATGAGGTGATAATATATGAAAAAAATTGGCGTAGAAAAAGGGTTGTCTATTATCGCAGACTATTTAAGCTCGGAAGGATATTCAGTACAAACTTTAACCGGTGATCTTAAGAATAATGTCTCAAAGTGTGAAAATTTAGATGCAATCGTTACGGCAGGCTATGATACGGATATGATGGGTTTTAGTGATACTTCCACAAAAGTTCCAGTTATTGATGCTAGTGGTTTGACACAAGAAGAAGTAAAAAATATGATTCAACGGAAAATCACTTAAAGTCATTTATATATCTATTACTTACTGAAAATAAGCACTAGTGGGAACTAGTGCTTATTTTCTATAATGTCTAAACTAAGTATGTTTATGAAGTGTAAAACACTTTTTAATGTTAATACCAGTCGTCATAGAAAAATAGTAATGGCCAAAGAGGGAATCCACGTCTACGCCTTCTATGCCTGCGTCTTCTACGCCTCCCGTATCTATATCCAGGATCAAAGTCATCATAAAAGTCATCATCATAAGGCTCTGCATCTGTATATTCATCTTGAATTGATCTAGTATAAGGCATTGAGTAATATGGACAATACATAGGAGCTTCAAAGTCATAGAAATTTTCAACTTCGTTATTGATGCTCTTATTAGAATCGCTAATGCTCATGAGTTACCTCCATAAATTTGTTTACAATGCATACTATGAATAAAATAGTAAATTTGTGAATAGGAGTTAAATATGTGCTGGCGGTAGTATGAATATTGAAGAAAAGCTTAATAAAAATGAAAAATAGCAATTAAGTATAAAGATTTTTAGTATTTTTTATATAAAGGGACAAACCTCATCTTAAGTTGACAATCGCCTGATATAGTATGATAAGGTTTGCCTATATTATTGAAATCTATTATTTATAATTTGTACGTGTGGAGGGTTCATCTTTTCCGTAAGGACTATGTTCAATAGCCTTATTCTTTACATTTCTAGCATAATTAGTGGATATCGGATTTTCAGTAATTTTGTGATTTTTGCTAGAAGAATTCTTTTTACTCATATTATCACTCCCTATTTGTTATGAGATAATTTTGATCTCTTCGTGTATTTTTTACCATTTGAGTGAGAACCTATTTTTTTCCCATGTTCAATACCTATCTCAGCACCTAGTTCAGAATACATTTTCCTTTTTTCAGCATTAGATTTAGGCCTATCTTTTATTCTGTTCTTATTATTATCCATACAAGTTCCTCCTGTAAAATTAATAAATTACAAATGTATAGAAATTAAAACCCTTAAAAATTTAATGTTTTATGCTATCCAGTATAAAAACTATTATTACTTTCTTCATAGTATTTACTTAAGTTAAGTATTTTACTCAATTATATGATTACCATGTATTCTTTCTGCTGCAAATATTGACAAAATTTATTTTATATAAATAATTATTCTTTTAATCTTAAAAATCTCATAAATTCGGTATTTAAATTTAATAACTATATGAAAAAATTACAAATTAGAGGCACAAATAGCGGTGTTTCAATATAATATGAATTTAGACTACAATGTAAAATTAAAACATGTTGATAGAATATATATCAACAAACTCTGGACATGCTTTGCTTGAAAGCTACCATTACTAACACTCCCGTCCTTTTCAAAGTAGGATATAAGCACTGCTGCGCTGCTGGATAGGTTTTTCCAAAGTTCATATGGAGAAAGGTATTTTTATGAACAAACTCCACCTGAACCTAAGAATCACTTGATTATGGATGAATTTTCCAAGCTATAATTGAATTTCAGAAGGACTGAAATAGGCCAATGGATGGGATTTTAAGACTTGAAACATGGAATATATCTTTGGATAACTAAGGAGGAAAAATAATATGACTAAGTATAGAAAGAGACCAGTTGAAGTGGAAGCAGTCAAATGGACAGGGAAAAATATAGATCAAATAGACAAGTTTATTAAAAGTGATAGTTATGAATATAGTAATGACAAATTATTTATATATACTTTAGAAGGGAAAATGAAAGCTAGTATAGGTGACTATATTATAAAAGGTGTAGATGGCGAATTTTATCCATGTAAACCGGATATATTTGAGAAAACTTATGATTTTATTGAATCATAGAAGTTATATTATGTATAAATGATTTCTAAGTTTGCTGTGAATTTTCCCAGCAGACTTTATTTTTTTTGTAAATTTAAGCAGGAATATAGAAATTCATGGAGAAATACTATCTTTAAGTTAATAAGTTAAAATGAAATATGAGTTGTTTATTATATTTTTTCAAAGGGGAGAAGCAAATGAAAAATATAAGTAATATGAGTAATTTAATTAATCACAGGCCACTCCAAATAACGACTAATACAATAATATCAATAATTATTGCTATTATTGCTCTGTACATTCTAATAAAAGTAATAAGTGGCGTAATAAAAATAATAGCACTAATAGCTGTTTGTTGGTTTGTATTAATGTCAGTCCAAAGTACAAATGTTGTAAATATTCCTTTGGTAAAACAAGCTTATGTTACAATAGAGAAAATAATCCCTTCAAAAGAATTGTGGATAAAAGCCTCTGGTTATATTAAAGATGTAAGTAAAATACATAAAGTTATGGATGATTTAAATAACTCAAAATAGTAAATGTCATGTAGTAAATGTCTGTAATTAACAACTGTAGTATAAAATATATGGAAATACTCATGGAAATACTATTGTATACTATCGTTGAAATGTGTATTTATTTTAAATGATTAGTAACCATTGGTAAAATGCTTGTATATAATATTTATAGATGGAAATTAATTTAGACTAAGTAAAATATAAGGATATATAGTGATAAACTTTTAGATAAAAAGCCTAGAGTAGATAAACTTGCTCTAGGCTCTATCTTATCCGAATAATCATTTAATACTATTTATGATCTTATCATCAATATGTTATAAAATTTCATAAATGAATTCCAAATATAGAAAACAATTATAAATCTTTTTCTATATCTTTAATTTGTTTTTTAAGATCGTGAATTTGATCCTTTTTATCTTGAAGTGATTTTAATCTTTCTTGTTGGGCTGCAATAGTCAACATAGTTCCGCCAATTGCTACAATAAAATTTCCAAGTACATTTATTTCATCTGTATCTTTGTCTTTAGATAATACTATAGCTATAAAAGTACTAATCACTGCAAGTTGATTTGGATCCAATGAATTTAAAGAAAGCATTTTATTCACCTCTGCTGTATTATATGTAATTGATAAAGATTAGGATAATGTAGTTTAGATTGTTTTTTATTTTTGTAAAAATATTAATTATTGGATACAAATATTTATTGATATGAAATTAAAATTGGTATAATATAATGTTATAATCTAACAAAATTTGAAGTGAACAGAGGTAGAAATTATGGAGAAGGTTGCATTATTAAAGTGTGAGAAGTATGACCTGGAATTAATAGAGAAAAAGTTAAGATATGGTTTTGAGTTGTTGGGCGGTGAAAGTTATTTAAGAAAGCTAATACCTTATAATTCAAAGGTATTATTAAAACCTAACATGCTTAGTATTGAAGGCAAAGGCTCTCCGGTAATTACAAATTATGTTGTTTTTGAAGCATTGATAAGAATAATTAAGGACTACAGCAGTGATATAAGCTTTGGAGATTCTCCAGGCTTTGGCAGTTCCCGGAAGGCAGCAGATAAATCAGGATTGATTGAAGTTGCAGATAGGTATGGAGTTAAATTCGATTCCTTTCAAGATTCAGTTCATGTTATGTTGGAAGATTCAATACTTTGTAAGTCTTGGAATGTGGCTAGAGCACCCTATGAAGCAGATGTAGTAATTACACTGCCGAAAATGAAAACCCATGCCATGGCATACTTTACGGGAGCAATAAAGAATCAATTCGGGTGCATACCTGGAACTCAGAAAGCAGCTTGGCATACTAGAATGCCAGATGCTAATAATTTTTGTAAAATGTTATTAGATTTAAATACGTTAGTAGGAACCAACTTTGCTGTATTAGATGGTATTGTAGCTATGCAGGGTAATGGACCTAAAAATGGTACCCCATATAAAATGAATACCTTAATTATGGGTGATAGTATAACTGCTGTTGATTCTGTAGCTGTGAGGTTAATTGGATATGATAATCCTCTTGAAATACCAGCCTTAAAGGAAGCCTATGATAGTAAATGGGGAAAAGTACTTCCTGAGGATATAGAAGTTGTTGGCGAGAAAATAGAGTCTATGAAAGTAAAGGATTTTGAATTAAGTAGAAAAGGAGGAGATTTCTACTTCTTGAATCCAAAAGCTACTGCTTTTTTAAAAGGAATGATAGCGCCCAATCCAAATCTTATTTTTGATAAATGCATAGGTTGCAGGAGATGTATGGAAGTTTGTCCTGAAAGCCCTAGGGTTATAACTATGATTAATAAAAATGGCAAGACAATTCCTAGTTGGAATATGAGTAATTGTATTAGATGTTTTTGCTGCCAGGAATTATGTCCTGTAGGAGCTATTGAAACTAAACATACTACGCTTGGAAGGCTATTAGGTTTTAATAAGAATTGATGTTTATAAAAAAGAGAGTTACTTGCAGATTTAAGATATTTTGCTTAATAAAGTATTGATGAAAATCCATTATAAGTAAAATGGCATTCCATAAACTAACTCGGGCGTATCCTTATGTGAAATAATAAGTATACTGAAGAATATGTGTATATTATCAATGATATTTTTATGTAAACATATATAATATTGATTTCTTATATGTTTATACGTGGTAAGATATCATTCGTCACTTAGAGACGCAGCAAGTGTAATATAAGAATCATTATGTTTAATATATGGCGGCTGCGTGATAGAACAATTGGTATTAAATTACTGATTGACAGTTTTAAGTGAGCATGATAAAATGTAAATCCAGTGGCAAATCAGCCACAATAAATAGCGGTTAACTTGGTAATAAATTACTAGTTGACAAACTAAAACAAACATGATAAGATGTAAATCCAGTCGCAATGAAGCGGCAGATGATCCTTGAAAATTAAACAGAATAAAGAATATAGGTAAACTTATTTATAAGAATAAACCAGCAATTCTT
>NZ_JBJHZX010000032.1:0-53153 GCF_045310515.1 Candidatus Clostridium eludens
CTTTATTATAAAAAAATAAGTGCAAATGTTAAATCACTAATGATGTGTTTAACAATTACACTTTTATGGTACTAAAAGAGCCCACTATAGACTCTCTAAAATACTTTAATTATTTAGTTAAAATAGCATAGAAATTACTCTATACTCTCAGGGTTTTCTCCTCTTCCCCGTCGTTTTAAATACCATCTTGACGCATTAATTTTTTGGTTCGGATTACCGGCAAATGGTTCAAAACTTTTTATTACCTTATCTTCTTCTTGAAGTTCACATAAAGCATCATAAATTAAAGAAGCATCATAACCTTTTAAAAGAAATCTTAAAGTAGTCATTGGACATTCAGTTAACCTGCTTATATAATTATGTTTTTCTAGTATGTCTAATATTTCTTGCTTTAAATTCTCTTTATCCATATACATTCTTTCCCCCTAAATTTTTATATCTATTAAATTTCTATAAAATAAGCACCCTAAATAACAAGGGCCTATTTTTATATAACATTATTTTTGAAGGAATATAATATTAACAACATTATTTTTTATTTCATCTAAGGTTATTTCCATAGAGTACTTATAATTATACACAGTATTTATTACAATCTAGTGTCCTATGTAATAACTATTTGTAAATAATATAAAAGTAGACACCCTGAGTAAAGAATGCCTGCTTTATTATTTTGTACAGGTTAAATAAATATTTACGCATATTAAAAGGCACCCGAACTTAATCAAGTGCCATGCACAATATATAGTATAATTCTTATTTACGGTTTCCCGCATTGGCAGCCCCATTTGACCCTGGAGCTGGAGGTATATTGAAAGAGCCGTTATGAGTTACTACCAGTGTAATCCCTGATGTTCTCACTATAACTATAACTATTATATTACACTTTGGTAATATTTTAATTCCAATCTAATTCCTCTTTAATTTCCAAGTAATTCCTAATATTTCTGTTTTACAAGCATAAAAACACTGTAAAATTCAGTTTTGAATGATACAGTATTTTAAAAATTATTAAGTTCTTAGTAATCTGAACACGCCATATCAATATCCATATTTACTACATTATCCCATATTAAACTTCTACCAAATTTTCATGTTTTATTGCCTGTGGAGGCTGTTCAAACCATTCATTATTAATCATGATATTTACACCATCCTTAGAATACTCCATAGCCTCATCTAAGTATTTTCTATATGTAGCCTTCAAGTCACTTCTCATTATATTTGCCAGTGCTAGCCCTATACTACCTATCTTTAACCTATACATTATAGAAACTTTACTTAACATAAGTTTATCTGAAAATGGTGAAATTGTTGAGTCAGTTACATATGAATCTGAAGAACTTCCAATTGGAATACCTTCATCTATTAAGAATGAATTGAAACCATCATTTTGTTTAGTCGCAAGATTTATAACTCTTGATATATAATTACAAACTTCTTTGTCTTTACACACTTGATTGAAACCAACTAGTAAAGCTTTTCTTATCACAGTATCATTGGTGATAGAAACAATGTCCGTTATTTCATCTACAAGTAAAGATCTCTTTTTTCCAAATCTATCTAAAATAAAACTTTTATTTTTTATATATTCAGCTTTTTTAGGTACTTCTACCCGAGGTGCTTTAATAAAAATGCCCTTTGATAAACCTAGTTCTGCCGCCCTGTTATAGACGTCAGTACTTTCTTGAATGCATTTTGAGAAATAATCTCTAATATCAGAACGTGTCACATGACCTAAAATCACACTATAGCTACGCACTGCTGATTTTGCCTCATATGCTATATACTGCAAGTAGAGAGTGTCAAAAAATAAACGTGGAGCATTTACATCAATATCGCTATCTGTAATACCTTCTGGTAATGGTAGTTTCTCTTGATTAAATAAATTAGTTAATACTTCAATACGTTGATTAAATAAATTTAGAGCATACTGTAAAATATCACGAATTTCATCATCATCAACTCTGTTGGAAAAATATCTAACTATGTGCCCAACTAGATTTCCAGCCATATAAGAGTTCCAAATACTTGATATTTCTGATGCAACTAATGGCGTTTTTGTGGTGTTCCCCATTTATATAACCTCCAATACAAAAATAACTATTAACATTAATATTCCCAACTATTTTTATTAAATACTAAATTATTTCATTCTATAAATCTTTAATATTAGCCTCAATAACAGCATTGTCTGCTTCCATGTTTCTAAGAGCTTCTTCTATGTCTGCCACCTGTTCCCTCTTCCATGACTTCTCCTTAATTAACTTATCCGTTATACGCAACAAAATCCTTTCGGCATAACTTTCACCTATAGGACTTGTCTGAACTCTTTCTTCATATACCATAGAACGTGATTCTTCGGGGAGGTCCACCGCAACATTCTTAAGCTTGTACTCTATTCCATTTATCTGCTTTCTTAAGATATCCGGTTTCGTATTCAACACTCTAATTCTTTTAAATTTGTTAAAATAGTTTCGGAGCTTCTCTTCCATCTGAACAAATTTAATTTCATTCATTATTCCGATTCCTCCCCTTAAATCTTATTTAAGCTAAATCTTTATTTGTCTCACATTTTGTATTTTACTGTATAATTACAAATTTTTCATTTATTTCTTAATCAACTACCTGAAGTCTCTATATTCCCATATACGCAATTAGCCTTTTGCTGGTATTGGCTCTCTTAAAGGTTCTATGTTATTCAAAATCCATGCATATCTTCCTGGTGAATAATCTCCAAAACTATATTCATTACCTTGAATTACGTTGCCATTTTTAAGTTTAGCTTTTCTGAGTCTTGGATCTGTCCTTAAATCTATTTCTACGCAATCAACTAAATTTACTTTTGCAATTATTACTCCAGTAGGAAAATTGCTTGTTATATAGCCATGCTTTTGCAGTGATCCTTTTATAAAATACTCATTTGATTTTTATAGTTAAGTCGGTAAATAAGAAGATTCGGTCATAATTAAAAAGAAGTACTATAAATTTCGCTTTAAGCTTTATTTTTATAGTATCACAAAGACATCTATTCTCCTTTAATCAGGATATTTTATAAAACACCTTTACCACGTTCTTCATTCGCAATAGCAATCATCTTAATATAATAATAATTACCTTTTATAAATTCATCTTGCCATTTTAAATTAATAGCCTTTGAAACATTTTTTATATTAGATGAGTATATCTTAAGATTTTTTGTTCCAAGAACGTGAAGTGTTCTAAAGCTTGCCATTAAGTTTAGTATTAGTGTTTTAAAACTTTTATAATTCTTTTTTTCATAACCAATTAATACAGAATTAAGCTTATCACCTAAGCTAAATACTCCTATTGTTTTTTCAAAAATATGTAATTGAATTATAAATAGCTTTTCCAAAAATATTTTTCGATTATCTATCCCTTTCGTCTCCATAATAACCAAAGAATCATTAATAAAGCAATCTGTTAAAAGTTTAGCTATTGACGCAATTTGATTTTCATTTATTCTTATCATAGCAGTCCCCCGTATATACTAACATTAAGCTGGCTTTTGGTCCTAAATTACCATTCTAGCTTAATTACTTGTAAGTATGCTATTTAATTCCAATTAATTCTATATAATCTTCAAGTAAATGTGGATTTTTTATTACCCTTTTTCGCCACATTATTCAGTTTTCAACGATTCATGACTTGCTTCACAGCTGTCAATGAAAATAGAAACATACTCACCTTATTTTCTTAGCAAAGAGCTTGTTCGTGTTTTCAACTTTAATAGTTACTTCACATTTAATTCAAAGTGCGAATTATTGAAATAAAACTTTAGACATCTCTTCAGTAATATCAATATCATTATTATTATAAAATTTTGTGCTATTCCCACCACCCACAAATTCCTGCTGTGTTTCAATAGGAACTGCACAGTTAACTATAAAATATTCCTGCTTTGGGATACTAATTTTATACTCCTTGTCATCCAATAATATTTTAATATATGCAATTTTATTCTCATAGTTTTTACCTAAAATAATAAGGTACTTCCCTTTATTTGTTTTATTTATTTCATCTGTATAAAAACTACTTCCATATCCTGCAGTCTCAATTTTGTATTTGTTATTAAAACCTTTAGTTAATTCTGCCTCACCTAGACTGTTATTAATTATAAATAAGACATATTTTTTATTATCAAGATTTAACTCCTGTTTTATATCAATATTATTGGCAACTACTGAAGGTCTATTGATAAATCGTATAATATTATCTTCTAATTGTTTTTTATCATTTATAACTGTATATTTTGCAGAGTATAAAACAACTCCTATACAAGCAACAATTAGCCCACTTAGCAAAACGAACAGTAATTTTCTCATAAAAATCCCCTATTAATTCGCCATATTTTACTATTTTAACTTAACTTATGGTAATTATATCATATTTACATAGCTTTAGATGATTATTTATCAGATAAATGTAAAGAGCTCCTTTAAAATGTCACATTTTCAAGATATGATCCATAGTATACATTGGAAGAGTATTTCCTGTTTTCCCAAAATAGTTTTTTATAAAAGGCTAAAAAGCCCTGTTAATCATTTTGCATCTTCTAGTTCATTCTCATCGTTTTTCTTGGATTGCTGCTCTCTCATAAATTTTTCATAGAAAAATTCAAACATTCTTTCCTGAGCTATAGGGATACATTCAGGATTCATAACAACTACCTTTATGTCGTCATCATCCTCTTTTCTCTTTTCACAAAATCCCCTCTTACAAAAACGCTACTACCATATTATTCAAATGAATTCATATGGTTACTAATATCTAAAACTGTTATGGTACCTTCTAAAAGTTTTTTAGTGAATCTTGGTGTAATCTCTACCTCTTGAAATTCCACTTCAATAAGCTTTAAAATTTTATCCATTGTTGCTTCTCTTTTTTCTTGAGTAACAGTTAGTTTCATATTTCTCATACTGTTACCTCCAAATTAACTTTTATTACCGACTTAAATACTCTCGCTCTATCATTTTTTCTTTTTGAACCTTGACTTATCTCTCCCCCCTATTCAGATTTTTGTTTTGCAAATTTAAAAGCAAAAATTGCTTCAACCACATCATTAAGCTCTTTAGCTATTTGGGGAAAATCACACTTTTCATCGTCACTTATCTTTCCGTCAGGGGCAATTCTCACAAGCAACTTTTCACAAGCGATATAGTCTCCTACCTGTGTCTTCAGATTTAAAATAGCCGTTGATAAATCTCTAATCTCAATATCAGGCAAATATTTTTGTAGAATCATCATCACTATGAAAGGTGGTGATGAATATGCGTTTTGATGGTGCTGTAATTAAAGAACAAGGAGTAAAATTTGCTCTAGTTTTCTAACTTGTTGCTCTAGCTTTGTATCCCTCACACGACCTCCTTTTGATTAATATTGGGAGTTTTGAATATTTCATCTATAGAACTCCTATATAATTTACTCATTGTTGTTTAGGTAATAACTTTTGCAAGGCCTAATGTGAATATGTCTCTTACTTCTTGCATATCTTCTTTTGTCATAGCTACCTCCTTTGTTTTAATTTTGTATCTGCTATTACTATCATTTCTTTAATGCAATACTTTTTTATATTTTTTTAAAATAATATTGCATTTGTGTAATGGTAAAAATAAAATATACTTATATGTAAAATCAGTTTAAAGTATCAGATAAAACTAACTATAGTGGAAATTATCATTTGATTTTGAATGGTTCTGTAAATTAATATTCTATAAAATTCTCTAAGGAGGAGTTAACTTGACAATTAACTTAAAAAAAGAGATTGAACATTTTAAATCTGATCCAGAATCAGTATATAATACATGGTTTATTCATAATAAAACAAGAATGAAATCATTTCGCTCTATTAGACGAGGAGTACTAAATGTAATAAGTTCTATTAAAGATGGCACTTTTGGAAATGATTTTAAAGGTTCCCCATTGGAGTTCGTATTATCCTGTATAACCGAACAAAAGCAAGTATTTGAAGGTGCTGCTCATCCACTTTACTGGAAACCCAAATTAAGAATACCTGATATTTATGAAAATGAAAAAAACAAGATTATATTTGGACAATTCTTGGAATCTTGCTTATATGCCACTACATCAGACAAAATTGTCAAAGAAATTATTAATCTTGATAATTATAATATAAAAGGACTAGGTCCCGCTGTAGCTAATATCATTTATTTTTTACATCCTACTTTGATGCCACCATTTAATACTGCTATGCTCAAAGGATTTAATGCTATTTTTAATGATAAGAAAAAACTTGGTTCATGGCAACAATATTTAGAAATGAGAGAAGTAATTATCAAGACAAATGAAGAATATAGATCTTTATTATCTAAAGATCTGGGTACATTGTCTGGTTTTCTATTTGATGTTGGCGTAGGCAAATTAGCTACTAACGAAAGTTGGGAGGCTGCATTAAAATTTGATAAGAATAAAATAGAAAAAGCTCTCAGGAAACGCCATAATGAAGCCGAAATTGAACTTAAAGAAGAAAATGAACATCTCAAAGTACAAATATTATTAACTGAAATTGGCAAGAGTCTTGGTTATGATGTTTTTATAGCTTTAAATGACCATTCTAAATCTTTAGACGGAAAGAGTCTTCAATTTATGACAATACCTAAACTCCCATCTTTAGGTATTCCAAATGAAGTATTAAAGACCGTTTCTTTGATTGATGTCACCTGGATAAGTAAAGAAAATCAAGAAATAACATGTGCATTTGAAATAGAGAAAAGTACATCTATATATTCAGGAATCTTAAGGCTTCTAGATTTAGCATCTTCTCTAGGTAACAAAAAATATGATTTTTTCTTGGTGGCACCTGATTTTCGTGAAAAAGAATTATTAGCTCAATTAAAAAGACCCTCATTTAGAAATCTTGATTGCGTAGAATTAAAATACATATTATTCTCGGATTTATATGAGAATTATAATGGAATCTGTAAATTTGGAGACAATTATAAAATTCTATTGAAAATAGCAAAATGATACCAAATTTCAGCAACCAAACTGTCTATATACACGAATACACTCTTTTCCCTAGAGCTAGGGTAGAAATCCAAGTTAATAAATTTCCATCTGAATTATTAATTGCTTCATATATAGAAACTGATAAAAAACTAATTATTTAAAATATATTACAATCTTTAAGTTATAATATTCAGTTAGTTTATAGAAATATGTATTCCTAAACTATAAATAAAATATGATATACTATTTGATAAGAGAATAAAGTGTTTTTAGTTAGCCACCTCTCGGAATTTATCTCTTGCAAAAGAGGTCGCTGCGGTTAATTTGACAGCAAAGGAGGTGGCAATATGAGTGATACTGTGATTGTAGGAACATATTTAAAAGATAGATTAATAATCAAAGGTAAATCTTCAATTAGTAAATTGACTGAAAATGAAATATCTATAACAGCTGAAGAAAAAAACTCAAAAAACTAAAAATGCACCTCTACGACAAAGTGCATTTTTAGCAAATTAAAAACAATTTTCCATATAAAACCGCAACGGCTTCTTTTTAATATATTATACCACAATTCAAATGAAATATGCTATAATCTCCATTGAGATAATAAAAATAAACTATAATACTGTAAAGTGGGTGAATAGAATGAATAAAGAGGATCTAAAAGCTATAGCAGAGCTATTAGACACTAAGCTCGAACCTATAAAAAAACAGCTAGAGGAATTGGAACCTATTAAATCTCAATTAAACAAAAATACTATAATTCTTGAAGAAGTGAAGTCGGATATAAAAACTATCGTGGAAGTATAGAAGTCCCATATGAATCAAAATGAAAAGGCTCATAGTGAAATTATTAAACCTTTAAATGAAAAGTTAGATATAATAGAGCTTGCAGTAAAAGACACTTCAAAAGATGTTAAGGATATTAGAGAAAACTTAAAAAACATAGATGAAAATATAGATGTGATGAAAGAAATTTTAGGAAGACATGAAGTTGATATTGCTGTATTGAAACGGAGACCAGTGTAAAACTTGCTAATTCAGAGAAGTTAAAATGCACTTTGTTAAACTTAATCAGTTTGATGTAGTGGCAGTATACAAAATAGACCGTATAGCCAGAAATATAGTAGACTTTGTAAATGTATTTGACGAACTAGATAAATTGAATGTTAAACTTGTATCTGTTACAGAAGGTTTTGATCCTTCCACACCTATAGGAAAAATGATGATGATGCTCCTAGCTTCTTTTGCTGAAATGGAAAGAATGAATATTACCCAGAGGGTAAAGGACAACATGAAAGAACTTGCAAAGATGGGCCGCTGAAGTGGCGGGACTGCCCCCACTGGATATTCCATAGAGAGAGTTAAAGAAAATGGAAAAGAAGTATCTTATTTAAAAAAAGAAAAGGAAGCAGATAATATAAAAGAAATATTTAAAAAATATGCCAGCGGTTATACTGCCTTTGAAATACACCAATATTTTAAGCTAAAAGGGCTGAAATACAATCCTAAAACTATTTATGGTATTCTTACCAACCCTACCTATCTTACAGGTGGAATTATGAAGTGTAAGTGCGGCTCCGGCATGGGAGTTTCTCCTGGCAGGCAAAGAAGTGATGGAACCAGAAGGTATTATTTCATATGCAGTGGCAAAAGATACAGGCAAAATGGATGTGACAACCTTTCCCTTAGAGTTGACCAGGTTGAAAGTAAAATCAATGCTTTTTTAGAGAGTATGCGTGACAAGGAAAAACTAGTTGAATATCATAATAAAAAACAAATAGTAATTTACAAAAGATATGTAACATATTTTTGTATAACAATAGAACCCTGGGGTAACACATTCACCCTAGAGTTCTGTTTTATTTTATCCAGTAGGAGTAGGCGGTATGACTTTTGTAATCTGAAACATATTATCTACAACTTGCCAATTTTGTGGAAATGGACTACCTAACTTCCAGTAACTTACACCTCTCAGTCCATATTCATTTACAAGTTTATATTTTGCCTCTACACTTCTTGCATCTTCGAACCACACTACGTGCTGCTTTCCCTCTTCATCTATATAATTGTAATATGGAGATTGGGCTTTAGTATCGTATTTAATCTGCGCCCCATATCTTCTGGCTCTATTTATTGCTTCTTGATTTCCAATACTTTCGGCGAACTCACCTCCTGGAGTATAGGGAAGTGTCCAATCATATCCATATAGTGGAATACCCATCATTATTTTTTTAGGCGGAATTACACTTACTGCATAGTTTATTACTTTCCTCACTTCATTAATTGGGGCAACAGCCATAGGCGGACCTCCTGACCATCCCCACTCATAAGTCATTATTATAACAAAATCAACTATCTGACCATGAGCTTCATAGTCATGAGCTCCATGCCATGCACCAACCTTTACGTCATATGTTTTAGGTGCCAGTGCAGTTCCTACTACATACCCCAATGGATGGGCTCTTGCTACTAACTTTCGAAGAAAATTATTGTATTTTTCCCTATCTGAAGGTGGAATTCTTTCAAAGTCCACTACAACTCCATAGTATGTTTTTTCATTCATAGTACTTATTATATTATCTATTAAAGTATTTTGGAGATTTTCACTATTTAATATATTATTTATCAATTCAGTATTAAAATTTGCTCCAGATAAGTTTGTAACTGAAAGCAGCGGTGCAACCCTATTATTTCTTCCCACATTAATAATAGTTTCGTCTCTAAGTGGAGTCAATCCTGCCTCTGGTGTAACATGATGACTAAAAGGGGTTATATAAGTTAGATATGGAGCTGCACTGCCTACAATCGTACTCTCCCTATCCGGATTAGATGGCTCTATAAACCCATTAGTCTCAATAACACCGTAATTTTTTGCCTTCTCTGGTATCCTAAGTATCATACCAGGGTAAATAGCTGAGGGATTTGAAATATTATTTGCCTTGGCTATACTATCTGCTGAAACACCAAATCTTTTAGATATAGACCATAATGAATCCCCTTGCCTTACTCTGTATGCTCTCTCCTTTGTGGGAATTACAAGTGATTCACCCACCACTAAACTTAGCTGGGGCCTTATGCCATTAGCCTCTATTATGCTATCTGGAGTAACACCAAATCTTCTAGCTATAGACCACACAGAGTCACCAGAACGAACTACGTATATATTCAAATATAGGCGCTCCTTTTTTATTTATTATCATTAATCATTATATTCATTAATCTTATTTCTGTTCTAACTTAATTATAAATATTTTTACTAAAATATCTGTCTCCTCTATCAGGAAACACTACAACTACATTCCCCTTATCTATAGATTTGGCTAATTTTAAAGAAGCTGCCATAGCTGCACCTGAAGAAGATCCGACTATTAATCCCTCTTTCTTTGCTAGTTCTCTTACCATATAAAAAGCTTCTTCATCTCCTACTTTTATAATTTCATCCACCAAGCCCATATCCATAGTATCAGGAATAAAATTATTACCTATGCCTTCAATGGCATAACATCCTTCAATGCCTCCCCCCATGGTAGAACCTTTAGGATCCACTAAAACTGATTTTATATTTTTATTTTTTTCTTTTAAATATTTTATAACTCCTGTAAAAGTTCCCCCGCTGCCTGCACCGGCTACAAAATAATCAATATTACCTTCCATGCCCATATATATTTCAGGTCCTGTAGTCAAATAATGTGCTTTAGGGTTATCCTCATTTTCAAACTGCTTCAATGAAATTGAATTTGGTATACTATCAAGAAGCTCCTGTGATTTTTCTATAGCCCCCAGCATTCCCTTTTCTTTTGGAGTATTTATTATCTCTGCGCCAAGAGCTTTCATTAATATTTGTTTTTCCTGTGAAAATTTCTCTGGAACTACAAATATAACTTTATAGCCTCTGTTCAGTGCGCCAAGGGCAATGCCCAATCCTGTATTACCTGCTGTTGCCTCTACTATAGTGTATCCTTTATTTAAAATACCTTTTCTTTCCGCACTATCTATCATATATAATCCGATTCTATCCTTCACGCTTCCCCCAGGATTAAAGCTTTCCAATTTAGCAAATATATTAATACCCTCTTTTACATTAAAATTATTCAATTTTAGTATGGGAGTATTTCCTACCATTTCTTTTATATCATTATAATAAATCATATCAGTACTCCTTCATATTATTTTCTACTTTTCAGCTCACATTATTTTGCAAATTCCAGTGCATTTTTTAAATCATCTATTAAATCTTCCCTATTTTCCAATCCCACAGATAACCTAATTAACCCATCTACTATTCCCAGTTCCTGTCTTATTTTATAAGGTATGGCTGCATGAGTCATGGTAGCTGGATGAGATATTAAAGACTCTACTCCTCCTAAACTTTCTCCCAATGTTATAAGCTTTAACCCGTGAAAAAACTTGTTTATATCCAGTTTATCTTTTAATACAAAAGAGATAATTGCCCCATATCCACTGGCCTGAGATTTTTGAATTTCATGTTCAGGATGAGTTGAAAATCCCGGATAGTAAATTTTATCTATTAAATTATTTTCCTTTAAAAACTCTGCTATATATCTGGCATTTTCATTATGTCTGTCCATTCTGACAGAAAGTGTTTTTATACCTCTTATTAAAAGCCAGCTGTCAAATGGATTTAATATTCCTCCTGTAGAATTTTGAATGAAATGCATTTTTTCCCCTAGTTCTTTATTATTTACTACTAGCAAACCTGCAATTAAATCACTATGTCCTCCTAAATATTTAGTAGCGCTGTGCAGTACTATATCCGCTCCTAATTTTATAGGTTTTTGTAAATATGGAGTCATAAAAGTATTGTCTACAATAGTCAGCACTTTATTTTTTCTGGCAATTTCACTTATTTTAGCTATATCTGTTATAGTCATAAGAGGATTTGTAGGGGTCTCAATAAATATAGCCTTAACATTTTCCTTAAGACTTTCTTCCACCTTTTCCAAATCACTGGTATCTACTAATTCATAATTTAAATTAAAATTTTTAAATATTTTATCTACAACCCTAAAAGTTCCTCCATATACATTACTAGAAATTATTACCTTGTCTCCACTTTTAAAAAGCATAAGTGCTGCTGATATAGCTGCAAGACCTGAAGCAAAGGCAAAGCCTTGATATCCTTCTTCTAAATCTGCAATTAATTTTTCCACAGCCTCTCTTGTTGGATTTCCCGTCCTTGAGTATTCATATCCGCTATTTTTACCAAGTGCTTCTTGTTTATAAGTAGAAGTTTGATATATAGGCACACTAACTGCTCCTGTTCTTTCGTCTCCATCTATTCCTCCGTGTATTAACAACGACTCAATTTTCATAAATTATTCCCCTTTCTTAACTCCATTTGCTATAAATATTCCTGTTTCTGTATACTCGCCTTTACTTGAATATCCTTTGCACCTTAACTCTGTACTCTCAACAGCTATTTCGCTAAAGCCTGCCTCGTCCATCCAATCATTTATTTGCTTATGGGAAAATCCCAGCCACTCATCGTGCATTTCACTTCTGGCCCATTCTCCGTCATGCTCTTCTACATCTGATATAATAAATACTCCTTCATTTTTTAAAATTCTATAAGCTTCTTTTACTACTCCTTTTGCATTCACCACATGATGGAGTGCCATATTTATATAAACAACATCAATAGATTCATCAAATAGAGGAATATCTACTATGGAACCTTTTATAGGATATATATTTTTTATTCCTTTATTTGAGCATGTATCATGCAGTTGTTTTAACATATTCCTAGAATTATCTATAGAAAATACTAGCTTTGCTTCCATGGACAAGGCTAGAGAAATAAATCCTGTTCCGCAGCCCAGATCCACGCATATTTTATCTTTCATATTAAATTTAGAAAGTGCAATATATTTTAATTTATCCTCAAAATAATCTTCTCTGATTACATTCCATTTGTCTGCAATAGAATCAAAATATGCTACTGAATTCATAATTATTTATCCTCCCAAATATATAATTAATTTTCAATTTTTTAAATAGCAGTGTTTTCAAAACTCCGGATTTTTGAAAAACAAAAACCTTCTGCCTCTATACAGAGGCAGAAGGTTACTTCCGCGGTTCCACTCTGTTTATCCCATATTAAACTGCATAAATCATATAAATAAAACACAGTTTATATGTAAAAACTCTTTATTGGTACAATCATACCTCAACGTTTTAACGTACGTACACGCTGAAATCTACTAGGATTCAACTCAGTGCTCAAAGATGCAATTCGACTACCTCCCGCTAAAACTCCCTTACACCCAAGGGGAATTCTCTCTTATAGCATTGTGTAACCTACTCTTCTCATCATCGCAATTAAATTATTAGTAATTTATTATGTATTAAATTTACAGCTTCATAATACTACATAAATTTAATATAATCAAGTAAAATCTTATAAAAAAATTTTTTACCAAATCTTTTTTAATATAATAACTCTTAATGATTTAATTTTATTATATACAAAAATACATAATCTGCTACTAAAATTTTATCCGATGGCTACCATTGCTAACACCCCCATCGCACTCTGTGAAAGCGATTCACACAAAATTAAAAATTTTGGTTCTCTGCTTTTCTATCAAAGTGGGGGATAAGAGGTGCTATGCGCCTGGATAAGTGATTCTTGGGTCTAGATAGAGTTTGCTTATTAATCTAAAATAATTTTAAGAAAATTCATACACTTTACAGTTTAAAATTCCTAATTTAAAATTAATTATAACAAGTATTTTAAAATTAAGAACAAAAAAATTTAATAACTTTCACATAAGATAAAAATTACAGTCTATATACTGGATTATACAATAGTTCATATTTTTGGGGCTGGTTATATAAAAATACTTTTATATACTAGGAGCACAGAATATGTATATCCCGTCTAATATAGAGAAAGGAGGATAATTTGGACAAAGAGCTTGAAAGGCTAATGAATTGTTATGGAAATGACATATTGAGAACTGCTTATATTTACCTTAAAGATATACACCTGGCTGAAGACGTTTTTCAAGATGTATTTATAAAAGTTTATAAAAATTTTCACAAATTCAACGGTAAAAGCAGTGAAAAAACTTGGATACTTACTATAACTATAAATACCTGTAGAGATATACTTAGAAGTTCCTGGATAAAAAAAGTCTTAAGATTTGATGATACTGAATATGGAATATTTAATTCTACAGAAAATCTAGATAACATAGAAAATACAGTAATTAAAAATATAGAATATGAGGACTTATTAAAAAGGATTATGGATTTACCAAAAAAATATAAAGAAGTTATACTTTTGTATTATTATCAGGAGTTGTCCACCTCCGAAATAAGTAAAGTTTTAAGAATACCTGAAGGCACTGTAAGAAGTAGGCTTTATAGGGCAAGAGAACTATTAAAATATAACATAGGTGGTAGTATTGAATATGAAGGATAACATGAAAAATTTAAGAGAAATAACTGATTTAGTTTTAAAGGACATTCATGTAACTGAAAAGCTAAAACGTAATACTTTAGAAAAATGTAAATCTAAAAAAAGGTTAAGTTTAAAACCCATATATGCTATAAGTATATCTGCTGCAATAATGATATTGATCATAATAAGTTATCAATATCATCATACTAACTTCCAGAATAATATAACTAAAAAATATATATACAATAATCCTATTGCAAAAGCTTCTATTGAAACCTTACATAAAATTATAGGAAAATCCACAGATGGGGAATTAAAATCTACAGATGATAAAACAGATGACAGACCAAAGAACTCTGTACCATCTACAAAAAATTCCTCAATTAATAGTGAAATTTCTCTAAATACAAAAAATTCAGATTCAAAATCAGATTCTACCTCAAATGATAATGATAATTATAATTCAAACACAGATACAAATTCTAACAAAGACTCTACTTTAAATGATAAAGGCAACACCAAAAATTCTGAATCTGAAGCAACTAACAATTCTGACTATACATATAAAAATTACACCATAAATGCAGAACCCCAAAGCGAAACCCCTGTAAATACTACAGATAGTCCAGAAGCAAAAAATGCAGCTTCCACAGATATGTTGGACCTAGCTACTGCACAAAGTTATTTAGGAAGCACTATTTCTATGCCTTCTTATATACCCGAAAACTTCAAACTTACAAATATATATATTCCCAAAAGTGCAGCAGAACAAAAGACTATAATTATAGATTATAATGATCCTGACAATAAATATTTCAAATTAACTCAAAGTAAACAACTTTCTTCTAATATCTCCGGGGAAAAAATATCCATTAGTGATGAAACCCAAGGCTACCTGTACATAAAAAGTGATGAAACTGATTCAGATTCTCCTATAATACAAATAGCATGGATAAAAAACGATATTGAATATACGCTGTATGGCAATATCTCTAAAGACTCTATGCTATCTATAGCAAAATCAATTAATTGATAAGCATAAGTTCTCCTGAGGTTCTGGAGAGCTTATCCAATAATACAACCACCTTTATTATAGATATACGCAAAAAGAGAGATTAAAAATCTCTCTTTAAAATCATAACCTTAACGATTACATTTATCCAAAATACCGCTAAACTTTATTTTGACACCTATATTCCTACAGGTGGATGTCCTCACAGATGATTTCATCTTCCTCATTTTCAAAATTGTCATATGAGGATACATGTACTCATCTAAATATTGAACTTCCGTTTAAATAATGTAGTTCAAAACAAAAGCTTACGTATATTTCAGAATTTTACTAATCGCTTGTAATAAATACCTAACTCATTTCATAGTTATTATATAACAACTGATTTATTATGTCAACTATACATCTCAAAATGTATTTTACAATTAAAACAATTTAGATGAAATTACTTATCAGAAACAGTTTCCCAATCTTTAAGAAATCTTTCTATTCCAATATCGGTTAAAGGATGGTTACACATCTGCACTAAAACCTTATATGGAACTGTAGCAATATGTGAACCTACTGAGGCACATTTAACCACATGGATAGGTCCTCTTATACTGGCAGATATAATTTCAGTATCTATATTCTGTATTTTAAATATAGTAACTATTTCCTCTATCAATTTAATGCCGTCCATCCCTACATCATCTAGTCTTCCAAGAAAAGGACTTACATATGTAGCTCCTGATTTTGCAGCTAAAAGTGCCTGTGCTGCAGAAAAAATTAAAGTTACATTTGTCTTTATTCCCTCCTGTGAAAGGATCTTTACTGCTTTTAGACCTTCTGAGGTCATTGGAATTTTTATTACAATATTTTTATGTATTTTAACAAGCTCCTTAGCTTCTTTTACCATTCCCTCTGATTCTAAACTTATTACTTCTGCACTAATAGGACCATCTACTATATCAGTTATTTCTTTTACAACTTCTTTAAAATTCCTGCCCTCCTTAGCAATTAAAGAAGGGTTAGTTGTAACTCCACATATTATACCCATTTCGTTAGCTTTTCTTATTTCATCCACATTAGCAGTATCTATAAACAGTTTCATTAAAAATTTTCCTCCTCATATTCTGTATAGAATTATTGTATATCTATAATTTTACGTTAAAAAAAACCCAATGTACAGTTAAATGTATATCTGCTACCTGGTAAAGAGATTATTAATATCTTTTAATATTTTATAATTAGTCAGATCATAATGCAGGGGAGTTAAAGTCACATAGCCCCTTTTTACATAATATATATCTGTATAATTATAACTCAAATTTTCTACATTCTCACTGTTATCATATGTTTCTTCCAAATGGTACTTAAATCCAACCCTGCATACCTTCAGTCCTTTTATCTTTTCCCTAGGTAGAAGTGGTACATTTAAGCTCAAAACTACATTATCACCTTTATATTTATCTTTAAATATAGAAAATACCTCTAATGCATATTCTGCTGCTATATTGTAATCATAGTTGTTTCCTTTAGTATCTAGAGATACTGCTATGGAAGGTACTTCACATATAGAAGCCTCAATAGCTGCAGAAACAGTTCCTGAATATAAGGAGTCTATTCCTAAATTAAATCCGTTGTTTATTCCCGATATGACCATATCTATTTGATTATTTCCCAGTTTACGAATGCCTAATCTGGCACAATCTGCAGGCGTTCCATTAATACTATAAGCTTTTGAATTTATACCTTCAAGTTTTACTTCCCTGGCAACTAGTGTATTTGGTGATGTAGTTATAGAATGCCCACTGCCGCTCCTTTGCATATCCGGTGCAGCAATTATAACTTCATTATCTTTCTCAAAATGTTTTGCCAGCACATGTAATCCTTCTGCCATTATTCCATCATCGTTAGTCAATAATAATCTCATATTCCATCCTCCAATGCTAATTTTATTCTGTAACAAGCATTATATACTATAACTTTACTGTTCAAATTTATTTTCTATATTCCTCCATATCTCCTCATCATTTTTATCTTTAATTACTTTATATTTATTTCCCCTTATAGAAGTGTCAAATTGACATATAGCTGAGTAATCACAATAGCTGCACCCATTTTGGGCTTTATTCTTATATGGCGTAACTTCTATATTTCCCGACAGTATTTTTTCACACAAACCTGCTATGGTATTTCTCACATATTTTCTAAGAAGTTCAAATTGTTTCTTTGTTGCCAGTGATGAATGGGCTTTAGAAAGGCTTCCATCTTTTTTTATAGAAACCGATATAATATCTGAATTTTTCTCCATATTAGTATCCATTTGTTTTATTACATCTAAATCATCTAAAAGCAATCCATTCATTTTTAAACTTTTAACTATTTTTTCCTCTACCTCAGAGTCAGGTATATCCCCTATG
Source organism: Candidatus Clostridium eludens (assembly GCF_045310515.1). Lineage (NCBI taxonomy): Bacteria > Bacillati > Bacillota > Clostridia > Eubacteriales > Clostridiaceae > Clostridium > Candidatus Clostridium eludens. The sequence continues at coordinate 17,837 of NZ_JBJHZX010000032.1, forward strand.
GTTCTTATTATAGGATCATCCAATTTAAAATATAATACGCCTGCGGGAATAGCTTCTCCTTTAATTTTTTCACTGAATTCTGTAAGTATAACATCTAAATATATTAAAAGCTGGAGTTGAAATCCGTAATATATATCAGAGAGTTTAAACTCCTTGGAACCTGATTTATAGTCTACTATTCGAATATAAGTTGTTACACCGTCCTCTGATGTATCTACTCTGTCTACTTTACCTGTAAGACTGACTTTTTCTCCTGAAGCTAGTTTTATTAAAATAGGCGGAAAATCCTCTGATTCTCCAAAAGAAAGTTCATATGCTGCAGGTGTAAATTTCCCTTTTTTCATATGTTCTGTTATAAGCCATACTGACCTTGTAAGTGTTCTCTTTAACTTATCTGTAATATGTTTATACCTCTTAGAACTATTTAGTATGGAATGAGGTATACTATCTAAAGTAGTATCTACCATGTCATTTACATTTTTCTCACACCATTTCTGGTCTATATTTTCCCATGTTAAATTTTCTTCTCTTAACTTAACAGAAAATTTTTCAAGTATACCATGCATAAAACTTCCTAAATCCGGCGGCCTCAAGCTGTACATCTTTCTATCTTTAACTTTCAGTCCATATTGTACAAAATACCCAAAAGGACACTGGGCAAATTTTTCTAACCTTGAAACACTCATATTTAAATGCTTTCCATAAAGTCTCCTAACTTTCACCAAATCTGAAATTTCAATTTCATTATTGTAATAAAATCCATCTAAAACAGTATCCAATCTTTTATTCCAAATCTTATGTTCTTTATACCATCTATATACATCTATCCAAAGTGGATTCATACTTTCCTTATTTCCTAAATTTTTTCTTATATTTGAAATTAATATGTTAAAAGTAGCCTTAGGACTATTTACAGCTCCTATTCCTTCTTCATCTCCTGCCACATCTAATACATTATTCTTCTCCTGCAACTTTGGAAATAATTTTTTTATCATAGATATGACAATAGAAGGTCTTTTAGCCTTTCCTTCTTCATCACTTATAGAATAAGTCAACGTTAAATACTTATCTACTATAGTGAGTGTAGTATATATTAAAAATTGTTCTTCAAAAGCTTTACTCCTTATACTTGGAGCCATCTCCAATCCTCTTTCTTTAAGTTCATCTCTATCCTTGTCTGTAAAAATACCATCTGATGATATAGTTACCGGAAAAGTTCCATCATTAACTCCCGCAATATAAAGTGCACTTATATTATGGCTCTTTATTCTAGTTATATTGCTCACCAAAACTTGATCAAGGGAAGGTGGTATTACACCTATTTCATATTGCGAAAATCCTGTTATCAATACTTCATTAAATATTTCCATACCAAAAGATTCGTCACCTATTACATCTACTATCTGATCTAATATGTCTATTACTATATCCCAGATTTGACTATATTCATTTGCCCTATCTAATTTATGATCATATTTGAATTCCGTTATAAGTTCCTCTACTTTTTCCGGGATTTTTAATTCACATAAAAAATTATATAACCCTTCACATATATGTTTTCCCTTCTTCTTCCCTTTTATAGTAGAAGAAAGTCTTAAAATTGGCTCTCTAACTTTATCTCTTATGGAGTTTATTTTACTTAAATGTTCTTCCTCTTCTTCAGATACTTCCTCGTTAAAGTTATCATAATTTATTCTAAAACTCCAGGGTTCTGTATCCATCCACTGTTTTCCTCTTATTCCATTTTGAAGCACATAATTTTCAAGTATATCTATATCCTCAAATTCTAAATCTAAAAGCCCTGTCTTTAAGTATCTAAACACAGATTCATAAGACCAACTTTTAGCTAATATTTCAACTGCCGAAACTATTAAAATTACAATAGGATTATGGATAATTTCTCTTTTCCTGTCTATAAAATAAGGTATATCATATTGATTAAAAACTGCCTTTATTAAATTTTCATATCCTTCTAAATCACCTGTAACAACTGCAATATCTTTAAATCTAAGATTTTTGTCTCTGCATGTTTTTACTATGTCTCTGGCAATGTACTCTGTTTCAGTATATTTATTTAGGGCCTTAAATATTTCTATGTCCTCCGTAGGCTTTTCATAATTTCTATAAGGATATGAAAATAAAGCATACTGGAGATGCTGAAGTGCCGTACTATTTTTAAATCTATAACAAGGACTACATCTTAAATTCACAGGTTTATGGTATGTTATATTGTTCTCTTTAGCTATCTCTAAAAGCTTTTGTTCTGTAATTTTAGTAGGTAAAAATAAGTCCAAGTCTTGCGAATATTCACCTAATGCATCCATACACAAAGTTACATTTACTCTATATGCGCTGCACATAATCTTTTCTATTACCATATACTCCTGAGGAGTAAAGCTTGAAAATTCATCTATCCATACTTCTGCATTTTTAAAAATACCAGACTTATCTAATTTTTCATATAAAATATGAAGAATATCATCTGAATCTATATAGTTTTTCTTAAGTCTGTTTTCAAACTCTAAAAATATTATTTTAATGTCCTGCAATTTATTTCTTAAATTTTTATTTTCTATTCTATCTAAACTTTCCTCTAAAAGCTGAGAGGATATATTATATTTTTTTAACTCACCTATTATATCTGAAACTAAATTTACAAAACCTTGTTTTCTTGCAGAGGCTTTAAAAACTTTTAATTTATTTTTATTTTCCTCTATTATTTTATACAAAAGTATGTTTTTTCCGGCATCATTTATGTGTTTTCTTATTCCTCCCCCTACTTCATTAAACACTTTTTCCGCCATTCTTCTAAAGCTTAATACCTGTGCCTTTAAAGTTCCTTTTTCTCCTATGGACTTTATCAGATTTTTTTCTGCCTGAAAAGAAAACTGCTCTGGAACTAAAAGTATTAGATTTCTACCGCTATCTTCCTGTACTCTTCTTTTCATATCTTCAAGACAATAATAACTTTTACCACTTCCTGCTCTTCCATATATGAACCTTATACTCATAATACAATCACACCTATACTACTTTATAAATATTATTTACTGTTTTTAACGTATTATATATAATTTTAAGGTATATGAAAACAAATAACAAGTTAAAGATATCAAGGATATTTTATATAACAAGTGGAAACGGACTGCCATTTTAACTGGCAGTCTGCTTCATACTAATATCCTTCAGTTATAGTTGTAATTTTAGTCAAAACATCTTCTGTAAGCTGATTGAGCTTCTTATAGTCCCTGCACTCTGTATATACTTTACATAAAGGTTCATCTGCATCTGGCATCACAAGTACCCATCCATCTTCAAAATTAAGTTTTACACCCTCAATTAAATCTATAGATTTTGAACTACTTTCCTCTATTAGATTCCTCATTATCCTTCCCTTCATATTCCAGGGACATTTTATTTCTTTTTTCATGCTGTAATACTGGGGAATGGTGGAGGTTATTTGTGAAAGAGGCCTGTTACAGTTTGCCATAAAATTAATGGTCATTATACACACACTTACTGCATCCAGTGTCATGAGATATGCACTTACCATATCCCTTTCACTTATATTGGATACATTTTTCAAATAAGTTTCCAGTATAAATTTATGTGCTGTTTTAGTCCTTATAAATTTACACCCACACATTTTAGCCAATTTTTCCATACTAGAAGATGCAGTAACAGGAACTACCAGAGCTTTTATGTCATGAGATTTTAACATAACCAGTGCATTTAGCGCATCGTACAAATTGTCTTTTATTATATTTCCCTTTTCGTCTATAATAACCGGTTTTTCACATTCTTCATCTATTTCAATTCCCAAATTTGCACTATCCTCCACAACTCTTCTTGCCAAACCCTTAGTATCACCGAACTTATCATGGAATTTCACTTCCACCTTAAGTTCTCTTAAAATTTCCTTCATTATTTCAACAATCATAGGATCTTCTATACTTAAAACTACCCTGTACTTTTGGCTCTTTATATTTTCAAGTGAAAGTTCATTTATAAGCTGACGTTCATAATATTCCAGACAGTTATATATATTGTCCATATGCTTAAACTTGTCTGGCTTTACCCTTCTGAAGTCCTCCCTTATAAAACTGCTTTCTATCTTCCTCTCCATAGCCCTATTTATATTCAGTCCATTTTTATCCATAAATATTATACTAACCCTTTCTGGTACACTAGCATTTACACATACATAAATTCCTGCCTGTGCCCCGAAAAAAAGAACAGACTGCCTTATAAGAGCCCTTGGCATCTGCTTTAAATCCATGACCTCCATACCCATAGATAAAAGTCCTGTAGCCAGAGAATATTTAAACATCTGTGCCGCTCCATTGTCACTGCAGGCTATAGCCACCCTAGAATCTGCCTTTAAAACAGAACCATAGGCAGAACCCAGCTTTGATACAAATTCTGGAGTTATATCTACATTTATCTCTCCACTAATGCCATTTTTACCAAAGACGGATCTGGAGGCCTTTTCTTTCCATATGATATTGGAACTCACCAAAGTACCACTTTCTATCATTTTATTTGGCCATATCTTAACCCCCGGCTTTACTATGGCTTTATCCTTTATAATAGTATCATTTCCCACAGCGGCTTCTTCAAATACAGAACATTGGGATTCAACTTGAACTTTTTTACAGAGCACAGTACCCCTTATCTGTGCCTTATCTCCTATATAGCAGTTATTAAAAAGTATACTCCTTTTTATGGTGGCATCTGGAGAGATAATATTGTTCTCGCCCAATACGGTATAGGGTCCAATTTGTGCATTGTTATATATTTTACTTCCGCTTCCTATATATACCGGTTTCGAAATTTTAGCTTCAGGACTTATTTCACAATCTTCCCCTATCCATATATCTTCACTGTATTTTTGTGCCTTTATGTCTATATGTGCAACTCCTTTTAATATGTCAAAATGACATTTCATATACTGATCAATATTTCCTATGTCACACCAGTACCCTTCTGCCACATATCCAAACACAGGTACTTTTTCTTTCAGGAGAAGTGGAAAAAGGTCGCTACTAAAATCAAATTTTTTATTTTTATTGTAATATTTAAATATATCCGGCTCCAAAATATATATACCTGTATTTACCTTATCGCTGAACACTTCCCCCCATCCTGGTTTTTCTAAAAAACCAGTTACCTTGCCTTGGGCATTTGTAACTACAACACCAAATTCCAGAGGTACCGGTTCTTCTTTAAGTATGAGAGTTGCTACAGCACCCTTACTCTTGTGGCAGGCAATTGCCTTTGACAGGTCTATATCTGTAAGGGCATCTCCACTTATAACAATAAAAGTATCATTTAAAAATGCCTCAGCACTTTTAACACTTCCTGCAGTACCCAGTGGAGTTTCTTCTATAAAATAACTTATATTTACTCCAAAATCTTTACCATCTCCAAAATAATTTATTATTTCATCAGGTAAATATTGCAGGGTAGCTCCAATATCCTCTATCCCGGTATTCTTAAGCAGTTCTAAGGCATATTCCATTATTGGTTTCCCCATTATAGGCATCATGGGTTTAGGTATGTTACAGGTTAAGGGCCTTAACCTGGTTCCCTCTCCCCCTGCCATTATTATAGCTTTCATAAACATCACGCCCTTTATCTATTTTTAACATTTAAACTTGAATTTTTCTCTTTAGCTTTAAGTTTTAAAACACCAGTATTTCATACTTTATTATATATTAATAAATTCTATATTATTACAATTACTCATCTATATCTTGCCATCAATATATGGTTTAATTTTAAGTCAGATATAATAAAAAAAAATTAGAGCCTGGCAAAGTATTTTAACTATACCTTGCCAGACTCTATAATAGGACTAATTTAAAACTATATATTAAAATCTCATATTACTTAGCTTTATTTCCTTGCAGCATATCTGCTATAGCTGCTATATTTCCAAGAGAAGACACTGCTTCATTTGGAAGTATAATTTTGTTTGCAGGATTTTTAGCCATTTCTTTTAATGCATCCACCTGTTTCAATGCTATTACCTTTTCGTCTGTACCAGAATCTATTATAGCTCTATTTACTAAATCAATGGCTCTAGCTTCTGCCTCTGCAACAGATTCTATTGCCCTTGCTTTACCTTCCGCCTCCAGCATCTGTGACTGCCTTAGTCCTTCTGCTCTTCTTATATTCGCCTCTTTTTCTGCCTCTGCTTGAAGTATTTTGGCTTGCTTCTCTCCTTCCGCTCTAGCTATATCACCCTGCTTTTGTCCCTCTGCCTGTAATATAACCGCTCTTTTATCCCTTTCAGCTCTCATCTGCTTTTCCATGGCCTGTTGGATTTCAGCAGGAGGCATAATATTCTTAATTTCTACAGATAATATTTTTATTCCATAGGCATCTGTTATATCATCTACTACTTTTAAAAGTTCTCCGTTTATTTTATCCCTTCCTGACAGCACCTCATCTAAGGTCATATTTCCTACAATATTTCTCATATTGGTTATAGTTGAGAATACTATACCTGCCTTGTAATCTTCTATATTGTATATGGCATCTTTAGCACTCAATATTCTGTAGAAAATAATATTATCAATAGATATTTTTACATTATCCTGGGTTATAACACTTTGAGGTTCAATATCAAGTATCTGCTGTTTAGTTGAAACCTTTCGCCTTACAAAATCAGCAAAAGGAATTATAAAGTGCCATCCTGGTTCAAGCCCCCTGTGAAATTGTCCTAGTCTCTCTACAATTGTAACGTATCCTGTATTTACAATTTTAATAGAAGACACCACAGCTGCCAGAATGATTATAAGTATAATTAAGATCAAAATTTTGCCTATCATATTTATCCTCCTTCAACTATAAATAATTAACAATTGCTCAAGTACATACTATTATGTCACAATTTTTTTATAACTACTCTGTTACCTTCCATTTTAAGCACTTTTACTGTATCTCCCTTTTTCAAAGTATACCCTTCTTCTTTTATGTTCCAGTAAACTCCATCAATTTTTATACCATTGTTTTTCACCATTTCTTCGTCTATGACAATTTCTCTATCTATATAAGTTTCTTCTCTAAGTGGAGTAGGCTTTACAGATTTTTTAATATTTTTTTTAACTATTGGATAACAGATAACCATAAACACTGTACTAACTACCACAAATACTATAAGCTGAACTATAAAGGAATAATTGAATATTTCCGCTATAATTGCTCCAATAGCTCCCACTGTAAACCACACAAACAAAAAAGCACTTGTTATTATGTCTACTGATAAAGCCACTACTCCAATTATAACCCATAAAATAAGACTATTATACATATATCCTCCTTTTTCCTTTAAAATATTTAATCTAGCCGTGATAAATTAAGGAAAAACCTTCATAAAACATTGAAGTTCTTAGTTATTTCATTCCATCCATAAATTAAAACTGGCATCTGAAGGCATTCTCCAATCACCTCTTGGAGATAAACTTACAGTACCCACCTTAGGACCATCAGGAATTGCAGAACGCTTAAACTGCTGGGTAAAAAATCTCTTTATAAATATATTCAGCCATTTTTCAATAATGCTGCTATCATAATAATCTTTAAATGCATGTTTTGCTAAAAACAATATTTTTTTATGTGAATAATTATGCCTTACAAAATAATATAAAAAGAAATCGTGAAGCTCATAAGGGCCCACTATATCTTCAGTTTTTTGACATATTTCGCCATCTTTGCCTTTGGGAAGCAATTCTGGGCTTACGGGGGTATCTAGTACATCTATTAAAATATCTGCTATATCTTTTGAGACTTCTTTATCTGCTGCATACCTGACCAAATATCTCACAAGAGTTTTAGGTACAGAACAATTTACCCCATACATAGACATATGATCTCCATTATAAGTACACCATCCAAGTGCCAATTCTGACAGATCTCCTGTTCCAATTACCAGTCCCCCTTCTTTATTGGCTATATCCATTATAATTTGGGTTCTTTCCCTTGCCTGGACATTTTCATAAGTTACATCGTGTATATCTCTGTCGTGCGATATATCTTTAAAATGCTGAAGGCAGGAATCCACTATATTTATTTCTCTAAGTTCTGTTCCTAAGTTTTTACACAAGTTTACTGCATTATTATAAGTTCTATCTGTAGTTCCAAATCCAGGCATAGTTATAGTTATTATATTCTTTCTGGAAATTTTAAGAATATCAAAGGTTTTCACTGTAACCAGCAGTGCCAGTGTAGAATCAAGTCCCCCGGATATACCTATAACTGCTTTCTTCAAATTAGTATGACTTACTCTCTTTGCAAGGGCAGAGGTCTGTATATTAAATATTTCTCTACATCTTACTTCTCTCTCATCTCCACTTGCAGGCACAAAAGGATGTCTATCAATGCTTCTATTAAATTCTCCATAATCTAGAGATTTAAACTGGAATTCTATATTTACAGGTCTTTGGGAACACTTTTTTACATTATCCCTAAAACTTACATTTTTTAATCTCTGATTATTCAGCCTGCCTAAATCTACAATTGAAGTAATAACTTCATTTTCCCTGCTAAATCTTTCATTACCTTTTAAGAATGTACCGTTTTCACAAATACAAAGATCTCCGCTAAATACTAAATCTGTTGAGGATTCAAACACTCCGGAAGAAACATATATATAAGAACACATACATCTGGCACTCTGGGATGACACCAAATTCCTCCTATAGAAAGATTTACTTACAATTTCGTTAGATGCAGAAAGATTTCCTATAATATTTGCACCCATAAGGGTTAAATAACTGCTTGGAGGTATCACTGCCCATAAATCTTCACATATTTCAAAGCCAAATTTAAACATTCCACAGGTAAATATTAAATTTACCCCAAAAGGTATATCTTTTTGGAAATATAAATCAACCCTCTCATCTATAATATGCAAACCTTCTGTAAACCATCTTTTTTCGTAAAATTCTTCATAATTTGGAATATAACTTTTAGGAACAATACCTAAAATTTTTCCGTCAAATATTATGTAGGCACAATTATACATACAATAGTTAAATACAAACGGTGCACCTACTGCTATAAGTATATCTTTATCCTTAGAATAATCACATAGCTTTTTTAAGGCTTCTGTAGATTTTTCTAAAAGTAATTGCTGCTCAAAAAGATCTGCACAAGTATATGATGTTATAGAAAGCTCTGGAAACACTATAAGTTTTGACTTTTCAATCAAAGCTTTATCTATACATAATTTTATATTATTCAAATTAAATTCTATATCAGCTACATTTGTTAAAGGACATGCTGCTGCTATCCTTATAAAATCCATTGATGACATGCTATTTCCTCCTTGGTAATATTCTAACCTTATTATATACCTATATCTATCATAAGTATAGACACAAAATATCCTTCTCCAGCTTATCTAAAAATGAATAACAGACAAAAAAATATGTATTAAAACAAGTTTTATAAAATTGGCTGACAATAGCAATAATAATAGTATATAATAATTTGTGAATCAAATCCAAAAAATCAAAATATTAAGGAAGTGAAATGCAATTGGTACACATAGGAAAATTTAATCCCTTAAAAATAGTTAGAAAGGCATCTTTTGGTTATTACCTGGATGGAGAAACTGGTAAAACTAAAGATGATATTCTTCTTCCCACAAAAAATACTGAAGAAAATTTACTTTCCATTGGAGATGAAGTTAATGCCTTTATATACAAAGACTCAGAGGATAGGATAATCGCTACTTTAAAAGCTCCTCTAGCTGTAGTAGAAGATCTTGCCTATTTGAAGGTAGTTTCCAATACAAGTTTTGGAAGTTTCATAGATATAGGTCTTGAACGGGATGTTCTTGTTCCGCTGTCAGAGCAAAAATATCCATTACTGCCTGAAAGCTATTATTTGTTTTACATATATCTGGATAAAACTAATAGAATAGCAGCAACCACAGATATAGATAAACACCTGCTTACACCAGATAACGACGATGAGGAACAAATAGAAAATAAATATACTTTAGGTACTGAAGTAACAGGCATAGTTTATGGATTTCAAACCAATGACAGTGCAATGGTAGCTATAGATAATCTTTATAGAGGGGTAATACTAAAAAATGAATATTATACAGATATTTATCCCGGTGATGAATTAAAACTTAGAATAAAGAACATATATGAGGATGGTAAATTAGGACTTACTCCAAGAAAAACCCCAAAACATGAGAGAATAGCTCTAGAGGAATATATTTTAAATTATTTAAAAGATCACAATGGATCTATGCCATATAACGACAAAAGCTCTCCAGAAGATATAAGACGTGTTTTTCATGAAAGTAAGAATTATTTTAAAAACGCTTTAGGGGGACTTATGAAGAGAAATTTAATATTACAGGATGAAAATGGAACAAGACTTAAGCATATTTAATCAGAGCCATTACCATTTTTAAATGTAAATATATTTCTAAGCTTTAAAGAGTTTGAAGCTTTCTAAAGCTTAGAAATTTTAATTTATCATATATTTTAAATTCTATTTTTTCCCTACCTTGTTGTAAATTAATTTTCCAATCTCATTTATAATAAGAGGTATAAGAGATAAAATTATCACAAATATCCAATCATTTAGTGTAAGTGTAAACACTTTAAATACTGAAGCTAAAAAAGGCACTGTAATAACTATATTTTGAAGTATTATACCTAGGACTATAGCTCCTATTAAATACTTATTGGTAAAAATTCCAATCTCGAATATGGATTTTTTATTGTGTCTAATACTTAAAGTATAAAGTAACTGTGATACACTAAGCACCACAAAAGACATGGTTTGTGCATGCATAACAGAATCTGGGTATATTTTAGCTCCTATATAAAAGGCAGACAATGTAAGTATACCTATTAAGATACCATTTCCTATTAGAAATACACCGTTTCTTCCTGAAAATAACCCTTCTTTTTGATCCCTAGGTTTTTCTTTCATTATATCAGGATCATCTGGGTCCACTCCCAGCGCCAGAGCAGGTAAACTGTCTGTTATAAGATTTACCCACAGCAGGTGAATTGGTCTTAAAACCGCTGGCCATCCCATTACTATTCCTATAAACAATGCTATTATTTCTCCTATATTACAAGAAAGAAGAAATGTTATAGATTTTCTTATGTTGTTGTATATGTTTCTACCTTCCTTTACAGCTTCTACAATAGTTGAAAAATTATCATCAGTAAGTATCATATCTGAAGCACCCTTTGCCACGTCTGTTCCTGTGATTCCCATAGCTACACCTATATCAGCAGCTTTTAGGGAAGGTGCATCATTTACACCGTCTCCAGTCATAGATACTATATTCCCTTTTTGCTTCAAAGCTTTAACTATTCTTACCTTATGTTCTGGAGATACTCTGGCAAAAACCCTTAAATTATCAATTCTATTTAAAGCTTCATCTTCTGATAACCTATCAAATTCAGCTCCTAGTATAACCTGAGAATCATCCTTTGCTATACCTAATTCCTTTGCTATGGCATAGGCAGTATTTTTATGGTCACCTGTAATCATAACAGTTGTTATACCTGATTTTTTGCACTCTTCTATAGATTTTTCTACATTTTCTCTAGGTGGATCTATCATCCCTACAAGTCCTACAAAAACTAATGTATTTTCCATGGAATGGATTTTAATATGGGGTGAATCCTCTATTTTAACTGCAGTTGCCAAAACTCTAAGGGCATCTTTTGACATTGAATCAGAGGCAAGAATGACTTTTGACTTCAGTTCCTCTGTAAAATCTACCGCATGGTCATTTAAATATATATGTGTGCAAATTTTTATTAAATTATCTACTGCACCTTTTGTAATTACATGATATTTATTACCATATTCATTTAAAGTAGTCATAAGCTTTCTATCTGAATCAAAAGGTATTTCATTTACTCTGGCATGTGATTTATTCTCAATATCTTTAAATATATTAAACTTAAAACCAAGCTCTAAAAGTGCAATTTCTGTAGGATCTCCTGTTTGTGAATTTTCAGAATAGGTGGCATCGTTACAGAGCACCATGTTTTCTATAAGCCTCTTATGTATAAAGTTATCCATATTTAAATTTGAAATACCATCTAGTGTATTATCTGCATAAAACTTTGTCACAGTCATTTTGTTTTGGGTTAAAGTTCCCGTCTTATCAGAACATATTATATTTACAGAGCCCAAAGTCTCTATGGCTGGAAGCTTTCTCACTATGGCATTTTTTCTTATCATTCTCTGCACCCCAACTGCAAGTACTATAGTAACCATAGCTGGAAGTCCCTCTGGAATAGCTGCTACAGCTAGACTTATGGCGGTCAGGAACATTTCAAACAAATCTCTTTTTTGAATCATAGCTACCCCAAACATAAGAATACAGATTACAAGTACTACAATCCCCAGCATTTTACCAAGCTGTGCTAATTTTTTTTGAAGTGGAGTTAAATTTTTACTGTCTTCATTAAGCATTTTAGCTATTTTTCCTATTTCCGTGTTCATACCTGTAGCTACAGCAACACCTACTCCTCTTCCATAAGTAACTAAAGTAGACATAAAAGCCATATTTTTTTGATCACCAAGAGCTATATCTTCATCTTCTAAAATACTGTTCCCATATTTTTCTGAAGGTACAGACTCTCCCGTTAAAGCTGATTCTTCTATTTTTAAATTTGCACTTTCTATTAATCTTAAATCACAGGGAACATATTTACCTGCATCTAAAATTACTATATCCCCTATAACCACCTGTTCAGAAGAAATTTCTGTAATTTCCCCATCTCTTTTTACCAGTGCCTTAGGTACAGAAAGTTTCTTTAAAGATTCCAGCGCCTTTTCAGCCTTCGATTCCTGAACTAGGCCTATGACTGCATTTAATATAATTACAACTCCTATTATAATTGCATCGCTTATTTCATGAAGTAATGCAGAAACTATGGCAGCAGCTAAAAGTATATATATAAGTACATCATTTATTTGTTCAAATAGAAGCATTAAAATTGACTTCTTCTTTTTTTCAGCTAATTTATTTTGTCCATATTTTTCTATTCTAACTAATGCTTCCCTCTCGGTGAGCCCATTTATAGAATCTGTATTTAATTCTTCTATTACCTCCTGGCTGCTCTTTTTAAACCACATAAAATCACCTACCCTTTATTCTATTTTTTGAATTTAATATGATCTTATACCTATTTTAAATAATTATTAGGAAATCAATTTATTTTTAATGTAAATTTTAATATAATTCACTATATTTTTATTGGAATATTATATATAATAAGTATATGTGCATTTTAATAAAAATTTGGAGGTAAATTATGGAGGTTTCTAGAATTGGTAGATCTTCTGCCCCTTCTTCTAAGAATAAAAGCATAAAGATTAAAAAAGATTTTTCTCAAAGTTTTAACTCCCAAATGGAAAAAAGGTCAGAACAAGAACTAAAAAATATGTTTGACAATATCAAAAAAAAGGGGAATAGACTGGCTATAACAAAGTGTTATACAGATGTAAAATCTTACAAAAAAATGATACAAGAATATCTTCAATCCGTTTTAAAGTATATGTATGGCGTAAAGAAAGATATAAGCTTTTGGCAAACACAATATTTTATAACTGTAGACATAATAGACAGAAAACTAGAGGAACTTACTAAATCATTAGTAGATGAACAAAAGGATAATTTAAATATTGCTGCCACAATTGACCATATAACCGGCCTTTTGGTGGATATATATAAATAAATTTTTGTAGTTTCATTTAAAATCTTACATACTTCCAAATATAATATATTCCACCTTTTGTAAGGCGGAACATATTATATTACTGCTGCCAGCAGTAAAATTTCTTCATTGTCATTATATATTTTGTCAAATTGACTTATAGGCAGAGGATTCTGCCCCTTACCTACTTCTATAGTGAATCCCGGCCTCCTATGGTCCTGTATAAACCAATCCTTATACCCTGAGTAAGATGTTATCCCTGTAGTCTCTTCTAAACTATAGCCACTTGCTTTAGAAAATAATTCCGCTATTCTTCTTGATTCCCATGGTGTTAGTTTATCATACTGCCAGTAAATAACTTCACCCTGGCTATGATAAGCTATCACCAGCCTAAAATCATGACTGTTTGTAAAACCCACCATAGCTTTTGTCTCAGGCTCTGATACAGGATATGGTCCTGAATATCTGGTAGGTCCCGGTCCATATACCCCATAGGAAGGTTCTGCCTCCTTTGAAAGCTCCCATCCTGCATTGTAATTATGGTTAATATCCACTCCTCTATTATTTGCCTCCCAATCTTTAGAAAAATCTTCACTGCCATTATTCCATCTTTTTAAATCGTAATAAAACGGATTATTCCTGCTTAATCCATTTAAAACAAGATCCACTCCATCAGGGTTTACCATTGGAATTATATATATACTGCTGCTTTTCCATATATCCCCTATGTTATATCCCCTTATATTATCTCCACGGGCATAAGCTTTTGCAAAATTTTCTATGAATTTCATTAGAAGGGGTGTAGTTATCCATTCTAGTGAGTGGTGAGATCCATTGTAAGATACTTCATTAGCTCCCACACCAAGTTTAACATAGTAAAGTTGTCTTCCAAGTACACTCTCACCTGCACTGCCCACAGCTATAAAAGGATACCTAGCTTCTAATGCCATAAGATCTGTTTCCAATATATCATAGGTATAATCTATGTTTGTATCTACTACATCTATATTATAAGGTACCTTAATTTGTACTCCAGGAATTAATCCAAAAGGCTCTATTCCCGGATTTGCCACTATTATGCTGTATACATCAGTTCCGTATTTCTTAGCTATGCTATACAATGTATCTCCTGCTCTGATAGTGTATATATCATACCCTAACATAAAGCTTCTTAAAATCCTATAAGTATCAGGTCCTATTATTCCATCTGCAATTAACCTATTATTCCTCTGAAAACTTTTTACGGCACTCTCAGTATCTGCACCATATATTCCATCTATTGCACCAGGATCATAACCTATCTTTTTTAGAGTGGCCTGTATATGCATAACCTCAGTACCTCTGGAACCTACTTTAAAAATGGGCATATTTAATCTCCTAAATTATTCATGTTAATATATATTTTATACTTTTGTTATAAAATAGGTGACTAAATTATGATATAATTTATTTTTTACTAAATCCTATACCATTACATACTGTTTGTAGCTTTTAGCCTGTCTAATATACTCTTCTGCAGATTGTCTAAGAAATTTTTTTTCTTCACTTGTCAGTTCTCTTATAACTTTTGCTGGAGAACCCATACATAATACGCCGGAAGGTATTTTTTTATTTTTAGTTACAAGACTTCCTGCCCCTATAATAGTTTCGCTTCCGATTTCTGCATTATCCAAAATTATAGAACCCATGCCTATTAAAGAGTAGTCTCCAATTTTCCCCCCATGTATTATAGAATTATGACCTATAGTAACATACTCTCCTATTTCCGTAGGATTATCATCTTTGCTTGTATGTATAGTACAATTGTCCTGTACATTACTGCCTTTTCCAACATATATGTGATTCAAGTCTCCTCTAAGTACAGCTCCAAACCATATATTTGCATCTTCGCAAAGTTTAACTTTCCCTATAATTTGTGCATTATCTGCTATAAAACAACTTCGATCCAATTCCGGACTATAATATTTAAACTTTATTATCATAATTATCTGCACTCCCTTAAACATTAGTATTTTACATCAATAAGCTATAACTTAATTATAACGAATTCAGCTAAAGTATAAAAGCATTGGCTTTTATGTAAATTTATTTTTTTCCCTTATTTACTCTATTGGGCTTAGCCTTAGGCCTTATTTTTATATCTTTGCTTTGTGAGGATTTTCTCTTGGTATATGTTAAGCCATTCTTCAAATCTACAAACCATAAAAATAACATTAGAAATACAGCAGAAGAAATATACTGCCATATAGTTCCGCTTAAATTATATCTAAAATAAGCCGATATTACTGGCGGCACAAAAAAGGCAACTATGGACAATGCAAGAATCACCCATTTATTTGGATGAAACCTATATAATACATAGGATTTTAATAACTTATACAAAACCACCACCAGTACCGTAATAAATAGTACTTGTAATGCTACATTTAACCACAAAGGCATTTTATTTCCCCCTTCAATTTATCTATTCTTATATATCATTATATACTTTAGGTGTCCAAAAATAAATAATAAACCAATTAGGATTTTGTATTAAATAAATCCTTCTCTATAAGAAAGGCTGTCCTAAATTTTATTAAGACAGCCTTTTTTTAAAATATATATTTACCTTTTCCTGGTTTTCTGCTAAACACAGTAACTTCATCAATATCACCTTGTTGACATACAAATCTAGTCATTCTTTCAACTCCGAATCCAGCTCCAGCTGTTTTTGGAATTTCTCCCCTTTCAGCAAGTTCAATATAGTCTCTCATTGCTTCCTCATCCATGCCTGCTTCTTTCATTCTTGTGATAATCCTATCATATTTATATTCTCTCTCTCCACCACTTAATCCTTCTACATAACCCATAGGCCATATTAAATCATAGTTTCTATAAGTTCCCTTATTTTCTAAATCTTCAGCATCATAAAACTCTCTCTTGTGATTTATAAGCCAGAAAGGTTTAGTTGCTTCTTTCGAAGCAAGGGCTTCAAAATCTTCCCCATATTTAGCTTTAAGCTCCTGCGTAGTATATCTTTCAAAAGGACCTGACACATCTAAATGAGAAGTTCCTATTCCTAATTTTTCAAACTCATCTTTACACTCTTCTTTTATATATGAAAATGCTTGTTCTATTAATCCTTCCATAAATTCAAATATGGTATCCATAGTTGCATCTTTAAATTCAAAGTCTACTTGGGTAAATTCAAATAAATGTCTGGTATCTCCTCTTTCTGGCAGTTCCAATCTTACATTAGGAGATACAATATATATCTTTTGTAAATATGGACTTGATAAAGCTAATTGTTTATGGAATATCATAGATTTTGTAACATTAAATTTTTGACCTCCATAAGTAAAATCACAATCTTCTACACTGTGACAAAGCGGATCTGTTATAGGAGATATCATATTAGGCAAAAGCCTCATTACTCCATTTTTATACATATAATCATCTACTGTTCTTAAAATCGCTTGTTGTATCTTAAGTATACTAGGTAATTTTTCTCTTTTAATTTTTTCAATTGCTTCGTCTAAAAGCTTTAATTCTTTTTCTCTTTCATCTGCTAATACATACGTTTTCATATGCAGAACCTCCTCCAATATTCTCAATAGTTTTATGCAAATTAACTATTCCCTTTTCCTTCTTTGTTGCCTTAATAATATAATAATACTTTTTTACATATACTACAACATTATTAATTAATATTATTTAAATTGATTAATTCAATAATAGCTTCCGCTTTTTATTAAAAAACTAAAAATTATTTGTTAATGATAACGTTTAAAATTATTAATTTGATAAAGTTTCTGATATAATGTTATTATAGGAATGTTATATATTTAAAATATACTAATTATACTAATTTAAATTTTATTAAAAAACCAAGTTGATTTTAATAGATTTTAAAAAGGAGGAAATGTAAATTGAGCTTAAAAATTAACGGATTAGACGATTTGGATCTTCAAATTCTTGATATTCTTCTAAGGGACTCAAGAACTCCTTTTCTAGAAATAGCTAGAAAGTGTCATGTAAGTGGTGGAACCATACATGTTAGAATGAAAAAAATGCAGGACATGCACATAATAAAAGGTACCAAACTTATAATTGACACCGCTAAAATAGGATATGATGTATGTGGTTTTATAGGTATATATCTTGATAAAGCCAAATCTTTTAAAGATACATTAGAGCAATTGGAGAACATAAAAGAGATTGTAGAGATTCATTATACTACTGGAGATTACTCCATATTTATAAAAATAATTTGTAAAAATATCACTGATCTACAAAATTTACTCATGAATAAAATACAATCTGTAGATGGAGTACAGAGAACAGATACTATTATATCTCTTTTCCAACCTGTGGACAGAAGTTTAAACATAGATATTTTAGATAATGAAAATTAGTTTTTTATCTTCTTTTTATTTTCAGCTTATAAATTTTACGCGTGTGGAAATAATAAATACGGGCACAATATATTTATATAAAAATAAAAAGGAGATGTAAGTATGAGAACACTAGATATTATTGCACTAATATTAGTTGTAATAGGTGCTCTAAATTGGGGACTAATTGGATTTTTTAGATTCGATCTTGTAGCATCACTATTTGGAACAATGTCTACTTTTACTAGAATAATATACGCACTTGTGGGTCTTGGAGGATTATATGCACTTTCATTTTTCGGCAAAGAAAGAAATGCCAGAGATTCAAGAGATTCAGGTGAAATTAAATAATTATTGATTAAATAAATTATTTAACTATAAAAAGCGGAAAACAATTTTCCGCTTTTTATGGAGTATTTAAAAATAACTAATAGTTTCATCATAACAAGATTTGCTTGTTTTTAAAGATACCTAATTATTTTAAATTCTTTTTAATTCCTCTATCTAATGTATTTTCATAATCTATAAAACTATACACATCATCTGAAAAAAGAGAACTAAACTTTTTCAGCTCCTCTAAAGATATGTCTTCTATAGCCCTATCTTTATCCTCACAATACAGCACAATTTCACCAATTACCTTATGTGCATCTCTAAATGCCATACCTTTATTAACTAAATAATCTGCTGCTTCTGTAGCATTTAGAAATCCCTTTTTAACAGCATTAAAAGTATTTTTTTCATTAACTTTTAATGTGGAGAGCATACCACTCATAACTTTTAAACAGCTTAATACAGTATCTAAGGAGTTAAAAAGCTGTTCTTTATCTTCCTGCATATCTTTATTATAGGCAAGAGGAATGCCCTTCATAGTAGTCAGCAGTGATACGAGCGAACCGTATACTCTCCCAGTTTTGCCTCTTATAAGTTCTGCAGCATCAGGATTCTTCTTCTGAGGCATTATGCTGCTTCCTGTAGAAAATTCATCATCTATTTGTATAAAATCAAACTCTTTACTGCTCCATAATATAAGTTCTTCACTTAGACGACTTAAATGCATCATTACTATAGAAAAATCTGACATTAATTCTATGGCATAATCCCTGTCACTTACACCATCTAAAAAGTTATCTACAGGCTTTTTAAAGCCTAATTTCTCAGCAGTAAAGCATCTATCTATATCATAAGTAGTTCCCGCCAGTGCACAGCATCCAAGGGGGCTCTCATCCATAATTTCAACAGCATTTAATATTCTTTCCCTATCCCTCTTAAACATATGATAGTATGCCATTATGTGATGCTTAAAGGTTACTGCCTGCGCCCTTTGAAGATGGGTATACCCAGGCATTATTACATTATTTTTCTCACCTAGGTTCTTTATTATATCCTGAAGGTTTTCTATGTTTTCAACTACTTCCAGAGCCTTCTTTTTAGCATATAGTCTAAAATCCACTGCTACTTGATCATTTCTGCTTCTGGCAGTATGTAATTTTTTTGCCACCTGTCCTATTCTCTCTATTAAATTAAGTTCTACAAAACTATGTATGTCTTCATAATCTCCTTCTACCCTAAGTTTATCTTCTTCTATATCATTTAATATAGATTTTAATCCACTTAATATAGTTTCACTTTCCTCACTAGATAAAATATTACACTTGGCAAGCATTCTAACATGAACCATACTTCCTTCTATATCTTCTCTGTAAAGTTGTCTGTCAAAACTTAGGGAACTATTGAAATCTTCCATAAGCTTGCTCTCAGACTTTTTAAACCTTCCTCCCCAAAGCTTCATAACTTAATTTCCTTTCTCCTTTTCTACCATAGCTTTAATTTTATATGGAAGACTAAATAATTTAATAAATCCTTCTGCATCTTTGTGACTGTACAAATCACTTGCCCCAAAGGAAGAAATACCTTCATCATACAGAGCATGTGATGCATCTATTCCAACTGTCATTACATTTCCTTTATAAAGCTTCAGCTTTACACTACCTGTTACATTCTTTTGAGTAACTTCTACAAAAGCATCTAGTGCTTCCCTTAAAGGACTAAACCAGAGACCGTCATACACAAGCTCTCCATATTTTTGAGATATTATCTGTTTATAATGTGCTGTATTCTTGTCTATAGTTAGTCTCTCCAACGCAGCATGGGCAGCATATAATATTGTTCCTCCTGGTGTTTCATAAACTCCCCTGGACTTCATGCCAACCAATCTATTTTCTATCATATCCACTATTCCAATTCCATTTTCTCCGCCAAATTTATTAAGCTGCTCTAGAATTTCCACCGGACCTAATTCTTTTCCATTTAGCTTTTTAGGTACTCCCCCTTCAAAATATAATTCTATATAAGAAGGTTCATCTTTTGCTTGTTCTGGTGGAGTCGTCATAAAATACATGGTTGTTTTATGCTCATTTTTTGGATCTTCTAGGTCTCCGCCTTCATGACTTACATGCCATATATTTTTATCATTTGAATATATCTTTTCCTTAGTTACAGGTACTTCTACTCCTTTAGAATTAGCATAATCTATAGCATCTTCTCTGGATTTTATGTCCCATATTCTCCATGGTGCTATTATTTTTATTTCAGGATCGAAACTTGCTACCCCAACCTCAAAACGTACCTGGTCATTTCCCTTTCCAGTACAACCGTGAGCTATATATTTAGCTCCTTCTGCATGGGCTATTTCCACTAGTCTTTTTGCCATAAGGGGTCTTGCAAGAGAAGTTCCAAGTAAATATGCATCTTCATATAATATGTGTGCCTTTACTGCATTAAATATATAGTCTTTTACAAATTCTTCCCTTAAATCTTCAATATATACTTTAACGGCACCCGTCCTTATAGCCTTTTTTCTTACCGCTTCCATGTCATCATCTTGTCCTACATCTATACAAGCTGCAATAACTTCTAAATCATAATTTTCTTTTAGCCAGGGAATAATAATTGATGTATCCAATCCTCCTGAATATGCCAATACAACTTTATCTTTCATGAATTCGACCTCCAAATTATATCAAAATTTTTTATAGATAAACTATACATAAATAGCTAAAGCAAGTTTAACAACTAATCTTTTCCCATTAATATTATTTTATAACTTTATCCAGGAACGCCTTGGTTCTCTCTTCTTTAGGATTGGAAAATATTTCTTCCGGCGTACCTTGTTCAACTATTTTTCCTCCATCCATAAATATAACTCTATCCGCCACTTCTTTGGCAAAACCCATTTCATGACTTACAACCACCATAGTCATTCCATCTTTTGCTAAATCCTTCATTACATTTAAAACTTCCCCAACGAGTTCAGGATCCAGTGCTGATGTAGGCTCATCAAATAACATTATATCCGGATTCATGGCAAGGGCTCTAGCTATAGCTACCCTTTGCTGCTGTCCCCCTGAAAGCTTAGATGGATAATAATCCCTCTTATCTGCAAGTCCCACCTTATCTAAAAGCTTTTTGGCTCTTTCTAGCACCTTTACTTTCTTTTCCTTTTTAACAACTAAAGGAGCTTCCATAACATTTTCAATAGCAGTCATATGTGGGAATAAGTTAAAACTTTGAAATACCATGCCCATCTTTGTAGTTATCTTTCTAAGCACTTTTTTATCCTTTGGATTTAATTTTTCCCCTTCTATAATTATGCTTCCACTGTCTAATTCCTCTAAGTGATTTAAGCACCTTAGAAGGGTACTCTTACCTGAGCCAGAAGCCCCTATTACTACTAAAACTTCACCTTTCTTAACCTTTATATTTAGATCTTTGAAAACTGTTAAATTATTAAAGCTTTTAGTTAAGTTTACACCTTCTATCATGTATTCTTCTTTATCTAAATTTTCATAATTATTTAAAACTATATTTTCCATATAATTATACCTCCAATTATATTCTACCTATTAACTGTAAATAGCTAACTTTTTCTCAAACATTGCAAATACAGTCGTAAACATAGTTGTCATTACAAGATATAATACTGCTGCTGTAAAAAATACAGATATAGGATCAAAGCTACTTGCATATATTTGCTGAGCTGATCTCATAAGTTCAACCATCGCTATAGTAGATACCAGTGATGTATCTTTCAATATAGCTATAAATTCATTTCCCACTGGAGGTATTATAACTTTCCAGGTCTGAGGCAATATTATTCTTCTCATAGTCTCTCCATAGCTAAAACCTAAAGCTTTAGCAGCCTCAAATTGCCCTTTATGTATAGATTGTATCCCTCCTCTTATTATCTCCGCCATATAAGCTCCACAATTTAACGAAAGTCCTAAAATAGCTGCAGAAAAAGGTTTAAGTTCTATACCTACAAAAGGTAACCCATAATAAAAGAAAAATAACTGGAGTAATAATGGGGTACCCCTAAATACCCAAGTATAAATACTTGACAATACCTTTAACACCATATTTTTAGATAATTTTAATAGCGCCAGAAGTATTCCAAGGATAGTTCCAAATACTAAAGTAATAACTGTAAGTTCAACAGTCATTACACTGCCCTTTAATAGGATAGGTAATATGTCCTTAATAAATCCTATGTTCACTGTTTTTATACACTTCCTTTTGCATATATTTATTTATATATGTCTTCTCCAAACCATTTAGTTGAGATCTTAGACATTGTTCCATCTTTTTTTAATTCATTTATTGCATTTTGTACCGCTTCTTCTAATTCTTTATCACCCTTTTTAAATCCTATTCCCATTGGTTCACTAGTAAGTTTTTCATCTAATACTTTATATTTTTTGTCTTTGCCTGTGCTTGTCATATAATATCTTCCTACAGGCTCATCAATTATTACAGCATCAATTCTGCTTGTGCCAAGATCCTGAAGTGCCTCTGTAGCTTTGTCATATTTTTTTACTTCTTTTAACCCGCTTAATTTTGATGCTGATTCTTCACCTGTTGTCCCAAGTTCTACGCCTACAGTCTTGCCTTTTAAATCACTGACACTTTTTATTGTTGTATTTTCATCTTTAACAACTACAATTTGTCCCGACATTACATATGGTTCTGAAAAATCTATCTGTTTTTTTCTATCATCTGTTATACTCATTCCAGATATTATAGCATCAAATTTTCCTGACTTAAGTGCTAAAACTATGCCATTGAATTCAGTACATACAAATTCAGTTTTTACTCCAAGTTTCTTTCCTATAGCATTTGCCATATCTACGTCAAAACCTTTAAGAACATTTTTACTGTCCCTAAATTCCATTGGCGGAAATGAATCCTCCAAGCCTATCTTTAAAACTCCTGCTTTCTTTACTTTTTCGAGAGAATTTTGTGCATTATCACTACTAGTCCCACACCCTGTAAATAAAGCCATCGTAAAAATAATTGTTAATAACGTAATTATTGCCTTTCTAAAATTTTTCATTATTTCTCCTCTTTTCTAAAAATAATTAAACTTTAACTCCTTAGGTTAAGTACATAAATAATTATACATATACTATTATAATTATGCAATACTTTCTTTGTTTTTTTAAGGATTTTTTTATTAAAAGCAGCTGTATTTTTTTCAATGAATTACTTAACTTTATACATGGATAAAAATACCCTTATCTTATACAGTGATTTAATATATTTAGTGTATTTACTAAATATAGGATCTCTTTGCTTTTACTTTATAATACAGGGAAAATTCTTTATTAAACTAAAAAAATTATGCATAAATATAATAGATTATTAAGATTTTATGCATAAATAAAAAACTGCACTTATATTAAACAAAAATATTTAATATAAGTACAGCCTTTAATAAGCATTCCTATATCTTTCCATACTTTCTTTAAATAACTCCGCAGTTGAAGGTGGAGTATAAGAAATGGCATTTGTACCTGCCTGTATTGTCTCCCTAATACTTTCTTCAGTTTTACCGCCTGTAGCTATTATGGGAAACTTTTTGTAATTTTCTCTTATCTTCTTTACTAGCTTTGCACTATTTTTACCTGCGGACACGTTTAATATGGAAGCTCCTGATTTTATTCTCATTCCAATATCATCTCTTTCAGACACCACCGTAACTACAATAGGAATATCAATAGAATCTCTAACCGCTTTTATAACTTCATTAGATGTGGGACTATTAACTACCACTCCCATGGCTCCAGCAAACTCAGCATTTAGTGCCAAATTTATAACTCTTTTTCCCATAGTAAGTCCTCCGCCTACACCACAAAATATTGGCACATCAGAGGCAGTAACTAAAGCTTCAGTTATAACTAACTGAGGGGTAAAAGGATAAACTGCTAAAATTGCATCTGCATTTATATTTTTTATAACTGCTATATCTGTAGTAAATGCAAGAGATTTTATCCTCTTTCCAAAAACATTTATTCCACTGGCTTCTCTAATTACAAGAGGGAGATTTATCATGTGATCTCTAAGTGTCCCTCTTATTTCTGGTACGTACTTTGCACTTTTTTCATTAATTTTTTGACTCATTTCTTATCTCTCCAAATTGGTTTTTATACCATTTTTCTTTATATAACTATTTTATATCAATTTGAAAGAATATTCCATAAAAGATTTAATTCATAGGTGTAAATTTCAAATTGAAAATACCTCTTCAGCTATTTTAACAGACTCTCTGGCATCTTTGGCATAATAGTCTGCACCTATCATATCTGCATAATTTTGATTCAGCACTGCTCCCCCTACCATAATCTTACATGTAAGTTTGTTTTCCCTTATAGCATCTATAGTCTTTTTCATGCTAGCTACAGTAGTTGTCATAAGTGCACTTAATCCAACTAACTTTATATTATTTTCTCTTACAGCATCTACTACTTTATCAATATCTACATCTCGCCCTAAATCTATAACTTCAAAACCGTAATTTTCTAATAACACCTTAACTATATTTTTCCCTATATCATGTATATCACCTTTTACTGTAGCTAATACTATTCTACCTTTTTCTAAATTCTTCTGTCCCCTGCTCAGCATGTTCTCTTTTATTATTTCAAAAGATTTCTTAACAGTTTCTGCTGACTGTATAAGTTGAGGCAAAAATATATCTTGCAATTCATACTGCCTGCCTACTTCATCTAAAGCCGGAATTATATATGAGTTTACTATTTCTAGTGCCTTTTTACTTTTTAACAATTCAATTGTCATGCTGGCCGCCTCTTCTTCAACTCCATCAATGATTACCTGCTTCAAATCTCTCACACTTTTATCCCGGCTTTTAAGCGATGTATCCTCTCCTATTGCCACTTTTTCATTTTTGGACTTATTCCCATATCTAGCCACATATTCTTTTCCTTCTTTATCTATATTGGTTAATACCTGAAAGGCGGATATAATATCTTTCATAGATTCATCTGCAGTATTCATTATGGGCAAATCCAATCCTGCCTGTAATGCCATGGCAAGAAAAGTCCTGTTTAATATACTCCTGTTTGGAAGTCCATAGGATATATTGCTTACTCCCAAAACAGTTTTTACTCCAAATTTCTCTTTTACCATTTTTATAGCTTTTATTGTTTCCATTACTTCTTTTTGTTGGGCGGAAACAGTCAATGTAAGGCAATCAACTATTATATCCTTTTTCTTAATTCCATAATTACTTGCAGTCTGAATTATTTTTTCTGCAATTTTTACCCTGCCTTCTGCAGTATTTGGTATCCCATCTTCGTCTATAGTAAGTGCTATAACACATCCGCCATATTTTTTTACTATCGGAAATACTTCATCCATGGATTTTTTACTTCCATTTACAGAATTTATTAAAGGCTTTCCGTTATATGCCCTAATTCCCGTCTCTAAGACTTCGGGGTCCGGGCTATCTATACTTAATGGCAGCTGAACTACTTTTTGTACTGCCTTTACTGCTTTTTTCATAATTTTCACTTCATCAATTTCAGGAAGTCCAACATTTACTCCCAGTATATGTGCTCCCTCTTCTTTCTGGCCAATAGATTCTTTTTGTATATAATTAATACTGCCTTCTTTTAGTTCACTTTTATAAACTTTTCTTCCCGTAGGATTAATTCTCTCTCCGATAATTTTTATTTTCTCACCTAAAATAACAGTTTCTGTAGCAGAGCATACTGCCGTATAGCTTTTTTCTTTTATATCCAAGGATACTAAATTATCTAGAGTTTTTTTACAAATCTGTATAAATTCCGGAGTAGTACCACAACATCCGCCCAAAACTTTAACTCCTTTTTTTGCCATAGCTAATACATTCTCCGCAAAATCTTCAGGGGATATATCATAAATTGTATTTTTACCGTCATACCTTGGAAGGCCTGCATTAGGTTGTACCATAACTGGTGTAGAGGAATACTTTAAAATCTCCTCCACAATACCTTGAAGTTCCTTAGGTCCAAGAGAACAGTTAACTCCAAGAACATCTACTCCTAGTGCTTCCAGCACAAATACCATGGTTTTAGCATCTGTTCCCATGAGAGTTCTTCCATCCTCTTGAAAAGTCATTGTACAGAATATTGGAAGTTTACTATTTTCTTTTGCTGCAAGAATAGCTGCCTTCGCTTCATATAAATCAGACATGGTTTCTATTAAAATTATATCCGCACCTGCTTTTTCCCCTATAATAATTTGATTTTTAAATAACTCATATGCACTTTCAAAACTTAAGTTGCCTGTAGGCTCCATAATCTTTCCCAAAGGTCCTATGTCAAGAGCTACTAATCTATCTCCTGCTTCCTGTTTTGCAATTTTTACCCCAGCCTCAATTACGTCTTTTATGGTATATTCGGAAGAATTATACTTAAGTTCATTGGCTCCAAAGGTGTTAGTTGTTATAACATCTGCCCCTGCCTCTAAGTACTGCCTATGTATTTCCTTTATTACTTGAGGATTTGTAATGTTAAGTACCTCCGGTAATTCCCCCAATTTGAGTCCTGCTTTTTGGAGCATTGTACCCATGGCTCCATCAAAAAAAATAAACTTGTCATTAAATTTATTCATCAAATCTTTAAAACTCATTTATGTCCCCCCTCTTTTCACACTGCATTCCATACCTAATCTAGTCATTTTTTACATATAATTACTATAATTAGTCCAATCTCCGTACAATTTTGGTTCCAACATAGCTGGTATTGTGACACATATTGTCACAATACATCAGTCCTGCTCCCTATCTCTCATAATAAATATTTTAATATTAATTGTCAACATTTTTACAATGTTTATACTTTTTCAAAAAATACATATAAAATTATCACAAAAATATTAATTATTTTTTATTTTCCTCTTGACAAGCGTTATAGATATCTGTTATGATTTTTTCAATCGAATACGGAACTTCTTATCCAGAGAGGCAGAGGGACTGGCCCTATGATGCCCGGCAACCTGAATGATTTTTTATGATTCAACGGTGCTAATTCCAGCAGGTATAAAAACCTGAGAGATGAGAAGCATGAAGAAAAATCTTCTTGTATCTTATCTTACAAGAAGATTTTTTATTTTTACTTTTCCTTGGATTATAAGCAGAAGTTTCGTGCAAGATACTAAAAACTTTGAAAATATAGATATAAAGTATTAAGGAGGAATAAAAAATGAGTGAAAAAAAATTATCATTTGAAACATTACAGGTACATGCAGGTCAGGTGCCAGATCCAACTACAGGAGCAAGGGCAGTTCCAATCTATCAAACAACATCCTTTGTATTTAAAGATGCAGACGAAGCTGCAGACTTTTTCCAATTAAAAAAACCTGGAAATGTATATGCACGAATAATGAATCCAACACAGGATGTATTTGAACAAAGAATAGCAGCTCTTGAAGGCGGCTCTGCAGCCCTTGCTACATCATCAGGAATGGCAGCAATTTTATACTCCATACTTAATGTGGCAAGTTCAGGAGATGAAATAGTTTCAGTCAGCACATTATATGGCGGAACTTATGAATTATTTTCAGTAACTTTAAAGAAACTTGGAATTAAGGTAACATTTGTAGATCCAGATGATCCAGAAAATATCAGAAGGGCTATTACCCCTAAAACTAAAGCAGTTTATGGAGAGACAATAGGCAATCCAAGAATTAACATTTTAGATATAGAAGCTGTAGCAAATATTGCCCATGAAAATAAAATACCTCTTATCTTAGATAACACTTTTGGAACACCATATCTTATCAGACCAATAGAATATGGGGCAGATGTAGTTGTTCATTCTGCAACTAAATTTATTGGAGGACATGGAACTGCAATTGGTGGAGTTATAGTGGACGGTGGTAAATTCGACTGGGCTGCAAGTGGTAAATTCCCTGATTTTACGACACCTGATGAAAGCTATAATGGATTAGTATATTCAGACTTAGGTCCTGTGGCCTTTGCTATAAAAGCCAGAGTTCAACTTTTAAGAAATACTGGTGCCGCACTTAGTCCTCAAAGTGCATTCTATTTTCTTTTAGGTTTAGAATCATTATCTTTGAGAGTTGAAAGACATGTATCAAATACAAGAAAAATAGTTGAATTTTTAAATAACCATCCAAAGGTTTCCTGGGTAAATTACCCTGAACTAGAAGGTAGTCCTTATAAAGATTTAGCTAAGAAATATCTGCCAAAAGGTGCAGGATCTATATTTACCTTTGGAATAAAAGGCGGCCTTGAAGCAGGAAAGAAATTTATAAATAGTCTTGAACTATTTTCACTGCTTGCAAATGTAGCAGATGCGAAATCTCTTGTAATTCATCCGGCAAGCACTACTCATGCAGAACTCAATGAAGAACAGCAAAAAACTGCAGGAGTTACTCCAGACCTTGTAAGACTTTCCATTGGAGTTGAAGGTGTACAAGATCTTATAGACGACTTAGCACAAGCTCTTGATAAAGCTTAACAATAATTATGCTATGATTTCATTAAGTTAAATTCCTCCCATAAATAAATATACCGCTTATTTAAATGAAAAGCCATCATTTAAGTAAGCGGGCTAATAAAAAATACTTACAAATAAAATTTTAGTTACTGCTTCTTTTTACTAAATTCAATAAACCACCATATCTTATCATATTTCTTTGTCTTTCAGTAACATCTAGCAACATTTTATACTCTTCATCTTTAGTTTTATTTTTTACCGTAACAATATCATTTTCAATTTGTGTTAACGCATCTTTGATTTCCAATTCATCCATAGTATCTATTTTTTCATAGTCATCCTGATTCTCAAATACCAGAGTAATTATACCATTATTTATAAGATTTGCCTTGTGAATTCTGGCAAATGACTTAGCCAGTACTCCCTTTACTCCTAAATAAAGTGGAGCAAGCGCTGCATGTTCTCTACTGGAACCCTGTCCGTAATTGCCTCCTCCTACTATAAAGCCTCCCTGATTTTCCTTTGCCTTTTTAGGGAAATCCTCATCACAAGGAGTTAAACAATATTCCGACAAATAAGGTATATTAGATCTATAAGGTAAAAGCTTTGCATTAGAAGGCATTATGTGATCTGTAGTTATGTTATCTTCTACTTTTGTGAGAACTTTGCCTCCTACAACATTCTCCAAAGCCTTTGCCTTAGGAAAAGGTTTTATATTAGGACCTCTTACTACTTCAACTTCCATTCCATTTTCCGCAGGAGCAACTATCATGTTATCCTCTACTAAAAATTCTTCTGGCATCTCTATATTAAAATATTCTCCTAACTTTCTAGGATCTGTTATGTACCCTTTTAGAGCAGATGCTGCTGCAATTTCCGGACTTACCAAATATATTTTAGCAGACTTAGTACCAGATCTCCCCTCAAAATTTCGGTTAAAAGTTCTAAGTGACACAGCATCAGTAGCTGGAGACTGACCCATACCTATACAAGGTCCACAGGCACTTTCAAGTATCCTTGCACCTGCTGCTACCATAGAAGCCAAAGCCCCATTTTCAGCTAACATAGTTAAAACCTGTTTAGAACCTGGAGATATTACTAAAGATACATCTTCGCTTACAGTTTTTCCCTTTAATATACTTGCAACTTTCATCATATCTGCATAAGAAGAATTAGTACAGCTTCCTATACACGCCTGATTTACTTTTATGCTTTCTAATTCTGAAACAGGTACTACTTTATCAGGACTATGTGGACACGCTACCATAGGCTCAAGTAAAGATAAATCTATCTCCATTTCTTCATCATATACCGCATCTTCATCTGGCTGTATACAGTAGAAATCTTCCTCTCTTCCTTGAGCTTTCAAAAATTCGCGTACTACATCATCACTAGGAAATATGGAAGTTGTGGCACCAAGCTCTGCTCCCATATTGGTTATTGTAGCTCTTTCAGGTACTGATAAAGTTTTAACACCTTCTCCTGTATACTCAAAAATCTTTCCTACTCCTCCTTTAACGGTGAGTCTTTTAAGCATTTCCAAAATTATATCCTTGGCTGTAACCCAAGAATTCAATTTTCCAGTTAAGTTTACCTTTACAATGGAGGGCATATTTATATAATATTCTCCTCCCCCCATAGCTACAGCTACATCTAGTCCTCCTGCACCAATGGCAAGCATTCCTATGCCCCCGCCCGTAGGAGTGTGACTGTCTGAACCTAAAAGAGTATCTCCTGGAACTCCAAATCTTTCTAAATTAACTTGATGACATATTCCATTTCCAGGCCTTGAAAAATATATACCATGTTTTTTTGCTACAGTTTGAATATAAAGGTGATCATCCGCATTCTCCGGCCCAGATTGCAATATATTGTGATCAATGTAGGCCACAGAACGTTTTGTTTTAACCCTATCTATTCCTAGTGCCTCAAATTGAAGATAGGCCATGGTCCCAGTAGAATCCTGGGTGAGAGTTTGATCTATTTTTATGGCTATCTCTTTTCCTGGTATCATTTCACCCTTAACTAAATGATTTTTTATGATTTTCTGTGATGCATTTAATCCCATTCTTATCCTCCAATTTTGTAAATTAACAGCTACAGGTTAGCTAGCTCTTTCTTCTGTTTTTTCAATAATTTCTGGCATTACTTTATTCACTAATAATTCTAACTCATTATTGCCTATTACGCTAGTCCTTCCTGATTTATATTGTTCATCCAGCCATGTTTTTATCTTATCAATCCTAGGATCATTTTTATCAACTTTATTATTATCTTTCAATCTATAATAGGTATTAATCCAAGCCGCAATTCCAGCCCGCCCGGAATATTGCCCTACAGCTACTACTACTGGCCTTCCTAAAATTTTATCCGTATCAAATATATTATAAATTTCTTCATCTTTTAATATACCATCTGCATGTATTCCTGCCCTGGTTACATTAAAATCATTTCCTACAAAAGGAGTTCTTACAGGTACAGAATAATTAATTTCCTTCTCAAAATATTCTGCTAGCTCTGTTATAATATGAAGCTTCATATTTTTAGTGTTCCCCTTTATTTGGGCATACTCAAATATCATAGCTTCTAAAGGACAATTTCCCGTTCTCTCCCCTATTCCTAAAAAGGAGGTATTTACAGAAGATGCTCCATATAACCATGCCGTTGTAGAATTATTTACTACTCCATAAAAATCATTATGTCCATGCCATTCTATACACTCCGAAGGGACTTCGCAATTATTTCTAAGTCCATGTATAAGCCCCTGTACACTTCTTGGAATCTCTACTCCATTATAAGATACACCTAAACCTAAAGTATCACAAACTCTTATTTTTATAGGAATGTTGGCTTCTTTTGATAACTTCATCAGTTCATTTACAAGGGGTACTACAAATCCATAAAAATCAGCTCTTGTTATGTCTTCTAAATGACATCTAGGCTGAATTCCATTATTAAGTGTTTCTTTTACTAAATCTAAGTACATATCCATAGTTTCTTTTCTTGTCATTTTAAGCTTCTTAAATATATGATAATCTGAACAAGACATAAGCATTCCTGTTTCCTTAATTCCCATACTTTTTACTAATTTTAAATCTTCCTTATTTGCCCTTATCCATGAAGTAACTTCTGGGAATTCATATCCTCTTTCCATACATACCTGTGCAGCTTTCCTGTCTTTTTTTGTGTATAAAAAAAATTCAGTCTGTTTTATTACTCCCGAATTATTATCTAATTCGTGAAGATAATCAAAAATTCTAATTATCTGTCTGGCAGTATAGGGAGGCATAGACTGCTGCCCATCTCTGAATGTAGTATCTGTAATATATATGTTATCTGGTAAATCCATAGGTAATTGTATTTTATTAAAAGCTATCTTTGGTACTTCTTCATATGGAAATATGTTTTTATAAAAATTAGGATCATTTACATTGTCCAATTTATAATCGTATGAACATTTTTTCATATAAATCATCTCCTTATCTTTAAATATTGGATCTATAATTTAAGATGAATTTTTGAATTATTTTTACTAGATTATTTCATATATATTTTTACCTTTACATATGAAAATGTTATATTTATACTGAAAATGTGAATAATTATTACATATAGGCAAATTTAATAACTATAAACAAGAATAATTATACTTATATTGTAGCACTTTTATAATATTTTAGCAAATAAATTTCGTACCATTATCATACATTTGAATAAAACGTATTCACCAACTTTAATTGTATATAAAATAGGATTTTTTTTAGAGGATATTGGCTCTATGTATTTGAATAAAATATACTATCAATTATAATTTTAGTTTTTACAACTGACTATTATATTTAATGAGTATATACATAAATATAATAGTTCATATGATATAATGGATAAGGTAATATATGCTTACAAAATATAATATTTACAGGAAAGGAGTTTTAACTTATGTTAAAAACTATCTTATTTTACTTTATTTTTTTTCTATATATGGTATCTGCACTGGGCAAAAAATGGAGATTAAATAGAATTAGAAAAACAGGAACTGAACAAGAAGCTGAAAATTACATAAATATATCTCTAAAAAAATGGGCTGATTTTGTATTAAGACTTATAAATGCCAAAATAGAAGTAACTGGAAAAGAAAATCTACCTGACTCTACTTGTCTCTTCGTTTCAAACCATCAGGGTTTTTTAGATATACCCATAATAATTTCTTCTATAGATAGAACGGTTGGATTTATATCTAAAAAGGAAATAACAAAATTTAAATTAATTACTTACTGGATGAGACAAATAAAATGTGTCTTTATAGACAGAAAAAGTATAAGAGAATCTATGAAATCTATAAACGAAGCAATTGAAACCTTAAAAAAAGGGCACAGCATGGTAATATTTCCGGAAGGCACCAGGAGCAAGGGGCCCAGCATTGGTGAATTCAAAAAGGGAAGCTTAAAACTAGCTTTAAAGGCTAAAGTACCCGTAGTCCCTATAGCCATAGATGGAAGTTATAAATTAAGAGAAGGTAATAAACACAGTATGGTAAAATCTGCATATGTGAAAGTGACTATATGTGAACCTATATACATAGATAAACTTTCAAAAGAAGAATTATCCGACATATCAAATATTGTAAAACAGCAAATAATTGAACATATATATATTGAGAAATAATATAAACTATTTATTTAAAATGAACACAACAGGGTGGTTATATTGATGAATTATATAAAAAAATATTTTAATATAATAAGTCTACTAATAGTAATAACTTTTTTAATATCCGGCTGTACAAACAGTGAAAGTACTAATACAATTAGTTTCAAAGATCACTCCCTTCAATTTACAGTACATTATATAGACATTGGTCAGGGAGACAGTGAACTTATTCAAGTAAATGGTAAAAATCTTTTAATAGATGCAGGGCCAAATAAAAATACCCACAAACTGATATCTTATTTAAATCATGAAAATATTAAAACATTGGATTATGTAATTGCCACCCATCCAGATGAAGATCACATAGGTGGCATGAGTAGCGTAATAAAAAAATATGATATAGACAAATTTTATGCTCCAAGAAAAATAGTTAATACTAAAACTTTTGAGAACATGATAGATGAATTAAAATCAAAAA
Organism: Candidatus Clostridium eludens; assembly: GCF_045310515.1. Taxonomy (NCBI): domain Bacteria; kingdom Bacillati; phylum Bacillota; class Clostridia; order Eubacteriales; family Clostridiaceae; genus Clostridium; species Candidatus Clostridium eludens. The sequence continues at coordinate 51,864 of NZ_JBJHZX010000032.1, forward strand.
ATATGAAAATAGACGTCCCTAAACCAGGTACTCAACTAAATTTAGGTAAAAATACCACAGCTGAAATATTGGCTCCTAATAGTACCAAATATGAGGATACAAATAATTATTCTGTAGTCTTAAAAATATCCTATGGAAATACTAAATTCTTATTTACAGGAGATGCAGAAAAATTAAGCGAAAGAGAAATTTTAGATAAAAACTATGATGTATCCGCTGATGTTTTGAAAATCGGCCACCATGGAAGCTCCACTTCCACTACAGATGAATTTTTAGATAAAGTTTCTCCTAAAATAGCTATTATAAGCTGTGGCAGGGATAATAGTTATGGACACCCCCACAAAGAAACTTTAAAAAAGCTAAAAAAAAGAAACATACGTATTTATAGAACTGATATAGATGGAAGTATAGTTTTGATAAGTAATGGGAAAAGCATAGTTAAAGAGTGAAATAAGTTAAATACTTGTTTAACTTATTTTGTTTTTTATAAAAGTTGAAGATTTATCTATCGCTACTCCTGCTACAATACTTACGCCAAATGCTGGAATCCCTACGTAACCTACAGAAATTTCCACAGCTATAAATCCAGTTTCTATATCAGCAGAATAACTTATAATACTGCCACTGAAACTATTTTCTTGCCTATTTTACTATGAACATAAACACTTATGGAAAATTAATTGTAAATTTAATAACCTATTAGTCTAAAATATATGGAGTTATCAATATCCTGCCATTTTCCGTTACTTAAATAATGGACCGGTTCACTGTATATTGCAGCCTCAAAGGTTGAATCTTCTTTTAAAAAGTGTTTTACGTTTTTTTCTCTTTTTTCTGTAACTTCTCCTACAATTTTTGTTTCTCTAATCACAAAAGGATTTTTAAAATTTATGTAGAATATATCATATTAACAATAATTCGGAAAATTATTTATATGATATCAAAAAGAATGGCTGAGAAAATAGCTACAATAAATATAAACTGCATTCCTGACAATACAATATGTGAGAATGCAATAATTACACTTGTTGTAGACATTATGATGAAATATATTGATTTGTATTAATGTCTAATATATTCCTTGTTTTAATAAGGGTTATTTGGTGATGCAAGGAATAATTTTATCCATAATAATGATACTATGGATAAATAAATATCAAGAAATGTTAAATTTTACGTGCGGAATATAGGATTTAAAAAGAACAAAAAAATAAAAATGGCTCCGTGGAGAGGATTTGAACCTCCAACCCTTCGGTTAACAGCCGAATGCTCCACCATTGAGCTACCACG